>NZ_JBHYUU010000002.1:0-125466 GCF_042749955.1 Kitasatospora sp. NPDC059462
GCCCGCCCGCCATTGACATCTAGGCCCCAAGCCTACCTGAAGGGCGTGGCATCTTTACCGGGTCCCGACCGGGCGCGGGTGGGATGGGGGGGAGTACCGCACCTGCCCGCCCGCGTCATGAACGGGTCGCCAAGATCTCACCTGCCGGACAGGTCGGGGGGCTATCCCCCGGCCCGGGCGCACGGCACACTTCTACGCGCGTACTTCTACGCGCGTCACCGAGGTCCGTTCCGTAGTCCCACCGGGAGAGTCGTCCAATGTCCCTGAACCGCCGTGACTTCGTCACCCGGTCCGCCGCCACCGCCGCCGGCGCCGCCCTCGCGAGCAGCGCCGCCCTCGCCGCCGCCACCCCCGCCGCGGCGGCCGGACCGGACGAGGCCCGCGCCAAGGGCCGGACCAAGCGCCAGGCCTTCACCGTGATGGGCACCACCGACCTGCACGGCCGGGTGCTCAACTGGGACTACTTCACCGACGCGGTCTACGCCGACAAGGCGCACAACGAGGTCGGCCTCGCCAAGATCTCCACGCTCGCCAAGCAGGTGCGCGAGGAGAAGGGCTGGGACCGCTGCCTGCTCATCGACGCCGGTGACACCATCCAGGGCACCCAGCTGACGTACTACTACGCCCGGGTCGAGCCGATCGCCACCGACGCCGACACCGCGCCCGAGCACCCGATGGCGCTCGCCATGAACACCATGGAGTACACCGCCGCCGCGCTCGGCAACCACGAGTTCAACTACGGCATCGACACCCTGCGCGCCTACGAGGAGCAGCTGGACTTCCCGCTGCTGGGCGCCAACGCGCTGAACGCCCGCAACGACAAGCCGGCCTTCCCGCCGTACGTGATCCGCAAGCTGAAGCTCGGCAACGGCCCGGCCCTGAAGGTCGGCATCGTCGGCCTGACCAACCCGGGCATCGCGATCTGGGACAAGGCCAACGTCGCCGGCAGGATGACCTTCCCGGGCATCGTCGAGACCGCGAAGACCTGGGTGCCGAAGGTGCGGGCGGCCGGCGCGGACGTCGTCGTGGTCGCCTGCCACTCCGGCACGGACGAGGCCACCTCCTACGGCGACCAGCTGCCCTGGCCGGAGAACGCCTCGGTGGCGCTGGCCGAGCAGGTGCCGGGCATCGACGCCGTCCTGGTGGGCCACGCCCACAAGGAGATCGCCCAGCGCCTGGTCGTCAACAAGGAGACCGGCCGGACGGTCGTGCTCTCCGAGCCGCTGTGCTGGGGCCAGCGCCTGACCTGCTTCGACTTCGAGGTCGAGTTCGACAAGGGCGCGTGGAAGGTCGTCTCGCTCACCTCCCGGGTGCTGAACTCCAACACCGTCCCGGAGGACCCGGAGATCGTCGGCCTGATGACCGAGCAGCACAAGAAGGTCGTCGAGTACGTCAACCAGGTCATCGGCACCGCCAGGATCGAGCTGTCCATCGCCGAGGCGCCGTTCCGGGACACCCCGATCATCGACCTCATCGGCAGGGTCCAGGCCGACGTGGTGCGCGCCGCGCTGGCCGGCGGCCAGTACGCCGAGCTGCCGGTCCTCGCCCAGGCCGCGCCGTTCAACCGCACCGCGGTCATCCCGTCCGGCCAGGTCAAGCTGCGTGACGCGGCCGGCCTGTACATCTACGAGAACACCCTGGAGGCCCGCGTCCTGACGGGCGCCCAGATCAAGGACTACCTGGAGTTCTCGGCGAAGTACTACGCCCGGCTCGCCCCGGACGCGCCGGTCGACAAGGCCACGCTCACCAACGCGCAGAACACCCCGGACTACAACTACGACGCGGTGTACGGCGTCTCCTACGACATCGACATCTCCCAGCCGGTCGGCTCGCGGATCGTCGGCCTCTCCTTCGAGGGCAAGCCGATCGACCCGACCGCCCGGTTCGTCCTCGCGGTCAACAACTACCGCGCCAACGGCGGCGGCAACTTCCCGCACGTCGCGGCCGCCCAGAAGCTGTGGGCCAACTCGGACGAGATCCGCAACGCGATGATCGCCTGGGTGAAGGAGAAGGGCGTCATCGACCCGGCGGACTTCTTCACCGAGTCCTGGCGCCTGGTGCGGGCCGGCCGGCCGGTCTTCTGACGCCACCCGGTTCGACCCCACCACCGGACGGCCCCCGGGGCGCCCGCCCGGGGGCCGCTCCCGTGCTCAGGCGGCGAGCAGTGCCAGCTGCCCCATCGCCTCGCGCTCGATCCGCGCCAGCTCCCCCAGCAGGCGCCCGGCCCGCTCCAGGTGCGCCGCGTCCCCGGACTCCCCCGCCGCGCCGACCAGGGCGGCCACCTCGGTCCAGCCCGCCGCGGCCTCGGCGTACCGGTCGCGGGCGCCGCGCACCCGGGGGTCGCCGAGCAGGTCGGCGCTCTCGCCGAGGAAGTCCCGGTAGAGGTTGCGGAACAGCGCGCCGCCCGTCCCGGCCTGCTCCATCATCCGGGCGGCCTGCGGCAGTTGGATCCGCGGCCGGTCGGCGCGGGCCAGCCAGCCCGGCACCAGCGCGGCGGCCTTCGCGATACCGCGGTGCCCGAGGTTGGCGATCGGCGGGTTCAGGAACGCCGCCGCACACGCGGCCATCGCCGGGGCCGGCAGGCCCCGCACGTCCGGTGCTCCGCCGGGCCGGGTGAGCGTGAAGGAGCGGTGGCGGGCGGTCATCGGGCCGCGTTCGGCGCGCGCCGCGGCGAGCGAGGCCAGGCTGGTGGTGACCGCGCCGCCCTGCTGGGCGGTGTCCACCAGGTGCGCGTCGTGCGCGTCGTAGCCCTCCATCGCGACCACGTGCCCGCCGAAGTGCACCCTGGAAGTGAAGTACTCCAGGTGGTAGCTGTCCAGCTGGAGCCCGACCGGGCGCCCCGCGTCCAGCTCGCCGACCACGTTCTGCCAGGCCCGGCGGGCGGAGGCGGTCTCCCGGACGTCCAGCTCCAGCCCGAGCCGGGCGGCCAGCGCGCGGGTCAGCTCGAAGGGCTTGACCCGGCCGCCGAGGAACGGGAAGTCCATCCCCCTGCCGTCCCAGTAGACGAACGACAACCCCGCCCCGAGCCCGAACAGCATCGGCTCGGACAGGTCGATGCCCTCGTGGCGCAGCAGCACGCCCAGCGCCGTCGTCTCGCAGTGCTCCCCGCCGCGCGACCCGCTCACGCCGCCTCCTCCGTCCGCTCCTCGACCCGGACCACCAGCCGGGTCGTCCACTCCTCCGCCGGGGCCTCCCCCGGTCCGACCAGGTACGCCTCCCGCACCGGCGCCAGCGGCCGCAGTCCGCGCTCGTGCACGGCGGCCAGCAGGGCGTGGTAGGCGAGCGGCAGTTGGGAGTACGGGCCGTGGTGGACGGTCTCCACCACCGGCCCGCCGGGCAGCACCTCGTGCTCCAGCCCGGCCGCCTCGTGCGCCTCGTCCACCTCGGCGCCGACGGCGATCCGCATGCCCTCCCCGAGGTCCAGCGGGAACAGCCCCCACAGCGGCGGCCGCCACGGCGTGCCGTCCAGGTGCGCCAGCAGCAGCCCGACGCACCCGCCGACCCGCTGCGCCAGCTCGCCCGGGCCGGCCACCGCCCGCACGACGGCGAGCGTGCGCCGCGGCTCGCGGCCGAGGGTGATCTCGTAGCCGGGCAGCCCGCCGCCGTCCGCGAGGCGTTCCAGCAGCTCCAGGCGGGCCCGGTCGCGGCTGATCCGCTCGGCGACCCGGTCGCGTTCGGCGCGCAGCAGCCGGGCCCGTTCCGGCTCGCCGGCCGCCATGGTCGCGGCGATCACCGCGAGCGGCAGGTCGAGTTCGCGCAGCAGCGCGACGGTGAGAGCGTCACGGGCCTGGGCGGGGGCGTAGTAGCGGTAGCCGGTGGCGGGGTCGACCCGGGCCGGCGGCAGCAGGCCCGTGTCGTCGTAGTGGCGGAGCTGTTTGACGCTCAGCCGGCAGAGGCGGGCGAAGCGCCCGATGGTGAGGAAGTCGTCCTGGTCTCGCACGGGCCCATGGTGGACCCTCCCCCCGTGGGAGGGTCCACTTCGCCCGCTCTCCGGACCGGACGGCCGGCGGGCGAGACGCTGGGACATCTTTCCGAGACAGCGGGATATTCAGCCGCGCGCGGGCCCTGCCTACCGTTGATCACGTCAACGAGAGCACGATCCTTGCGAGAAGGAGCGGTCCCATGCGCGCAGTCACCCAGAAGTCCTTCGGCGGTCCCGAGGTCCTGGAGCTCGTCGAGATCGAGCGGCCCGCCCCGCGCGGCGGCGAGGTCCTGGTCCGGGTGCACGCCAGCGGCGTCAACCCGGTGGACGCGGCGGTCCGTTCGGGCGCGTTCCCGCTGCTCGGCGAGCCGCCGTTCGGGGTCGGCTGGGACATCTCCGGCGTGGTCGAGGAGGCCGGTCCCGGCGCCCGTTTCAAGGCCGGCGACGAGGTGTTCGGGATGCCGTTCTTCCCGCGCGCCGCCACCGGCTACGCCGAGTTCGTGGCCGTGCCCTCCCGCCAGGTGGCCCGCAAGCCCGCCGCGCTGGACCACGTGCGGGCCGCCGCGCTGCCGCTGGCCGCGCTGACCGCCTGGCAGGGCCTGGTGGACGCGGCGGGGCTGGCCGGGGGACAGCGGGTGCTGATCCACCGGGCGGCGGGCGGCGTCGGCCACCTCGCGGTGCAGATCGCCAAGGCCCGCGGCGCGCACGTGATCGCCCTCGCGAGCGGGCCCAAGCACGACTTCGTGCGTTCGCTGGGCGCCGACGAGGTGATCGACTACCGCGAGGAGGGCTTCCTGGGCCGGGTCGGGCAGGTGGACGTGGTGTTCGACTCCTCCTCGCAGGGCACCGCCTCGCTGGAGGTGCTGCGCGAGGGCGGCGTGCTGGTCTCGATCATGGAGCACTGGAACACCGCGCTGGCCGCCGAGGTCGAGGCCGCCGGGCGGCGGTTCGCCGGTGTCTCGGTGGAGCCGGACTACGCCTCGCTGGAGGCGATCGCCGCGCTGGTCGACGAGGGCCGGATCCGGCCGCACATCGCCGGGACCTTCCCGCTGGAGGAGGCCGGCAAGGCCCACGAGCTGATCGCCACCGGCCGCACCCAGGGCAAGATCGTCCTCACCGTCGGCTGAGCCGTGGGGTGCGCCGTAAGGTGCTCGGGGACACACTGCGACCGGGGGAGACCGGGTGGACATCCTGACCGAGGCACTGAGCTCGATGCGGACCGGGCAGCCAGCCTCCGTCCGCACCGAGGGGCGGGCCCCGTGGGGGCTGCGGCTGCCCCCGGTCGCCGGCGCCGGGTTCCACGTGGTGCTCTACGGCACCTGCTGGCTGGTGCCGCTGGAGGACGACGCGGCCGAGCCGATCGCGCTCAGCCCGGGGGACGTCGTCTTCCTGCGGGACGGCCGCGGCCACGTCCTCGCCGACCACCCGCGGACCCCGGCCGTCCCCGAGCAGCCCTCGCACTTCCGGCCGGGCCTGCCGATCGGCACCGTCAGCCTGGGCGGGGACGGGCCGCGCACCAGCCTGCTGTGCGGCAACTACCACCTCGACCAGGCGCGGCCGCACCCGCTGGTGCGGCAGCTGCCGGAGATCGTCCACCTGCAGACCCGGCACGGGCGCCACCCCGAGCTGAGCGCGGCCGTCCAGCTGCTCGGCGCCGAGCTGGAGAACCCGCGGATCGGCTCGGCCGGCATCGTCCCGGCGCTGATCGACTCGCTGCTGCTGTACATCCTGCGGGCGTGGTTCGAGGAGCAGCCGCCCGCCACCGCGGCCGGCTGGGCGGCGGCGCTCGGCGACGCGGCGGTGGCCCCGGCGCTGACCGCGATCCACGAGGCGCCGTCCGCGGCCTGGACGGTGGAGTCCCTGGCCATCCGGGCCGGGCTCTCCCGGGCGGCGTTCGCCCGCCGCTTCACCACCCTGGTCGGCGAACCGCCGATGGCGTACCTGACCCGCTGGCGGATGACCACCGCGGCCCGGCTGCTGCGCGAGTCGGAGGCCCCGCTCACCGCCGTGGCCGCGCAGACCGGGTACGGCTCGGAGTACGCCTTCGCCAAGGCCTTCAAGCGGGAGTTCGGCCTGGCGCCGGGCGGCTACCGCCGCGAGTCCCGGGCCGCCTGAGTCCGGCTCAGCCCTTCCCGGCCGCCTCCCGGACCGCCGGGGCGACCTCCCGCGCCCACCGGCGGAGGGTGACCGGGTCGGGCGAGCCGTGGTCGGCGGCGAAGAGGGTGAAGCCGGACGCGCCGTGCTCCAGCACCGCGCCGGTCAGCTCCGCCACCCACTGGTCCACCGAGCCGCCGAGCCACCTGCCCTCGGCGTCGCGGGTCGCGGCGAGCGGCCGGTCGGTGATCCGGCCGGGCAGGTTGTAGACGGTGCGCACCTCGCGCGGGTCGCGTCCGACGGCGGCGGCCGCCTCGTCGACGACCGGTCGCGAGGTGCGGTAGCGCTCGCTGAGCCAGTCCGCCGCGTGGCCGGGGATCCAGCCGTCGGCGACCCGGCCGGTGACCGCCAGCGACTTGCGCCCGTTGGAGCCCGTCCACACCGGCGGCGCGGCCACCGGCGCCGGCTCGATGTCCCGGACGCGGTAGTGCCGGCCCTCGTGGGTGAGCGGCGGGCCGCCCCCGGAGAGCCGCTTGATCAGCACGATCGCCTCCTCGAAGGCCTCCACCGCCTCGCCCGGAGCGAGCCGCTCGACGCCCAGGTCGGCGATCCGGTCCCAGATCCCGCCGGCGCCCATCCCCAGCACCACCCGCCCGCCGGACAGCGCGGAGAGCGAGGTGACGGTCCGCGCCAGCAGCGGGGCGGGCCGGCTCGGCAGGTTGGTGACGTTGGCGAAGCCGCTGATCCGCCCGGTGCGCCCGAGCAGGAAGCCAAGCGCGGCGTAGGCGTCCACCCGCGCGCCGAGGTACGGGTGGTCGGACAGCGAGAAGTGGTCCAGCCCGTCCCGGTCGGCCTGCTGGACGACGTCCAGCAGCTGCGCGGTACCGGCGAGCTCCCCCGGCGCTCCGAACCCGAAGACGACGCCCGCGTTCTCGATGCTCATCGTTCCCCCAAAGCAAAAAAGAGCTGAAGTTCGCAGCACGAACCTATTGGTTCGTTCCGCGAACTGCAACCCCTTCCGGCCCCCGGCCGCCGGCTAACCGCCGAACACCGGCGGCACCTCGTTGTCCAGCACCACCCGCCCGAGCAGCCCGGCGAGCACCTCCCGCTCCCCGGCGGACAGCCCGGCCGGCAGCTCGTCGATCCGCCGGCAGGTCTCCGCGTGGAACCGCTCCCCCAGCGCGAGCCCCTCCGCCGTCAGCGCGACCCGCACCGACCGCGCGTCCCCCTCGCAACTCTCCCGCCGCACCAGCCCGTTGCGCTCGCTCCGGTCCACCAGCCCGGACAGGCTCGACTTGGCCAGCCGCAGCACGCCGCCCAGCTCCCCCATCACGTACGACCGCCCCAGCAGCACGCACAGCAACTGCCCCTGCTGCGGCGTCAGCCCATGCTCCCGCGCCGACTCGGCGTACACCGCGTCCACCAGGAACGCCGCCCGCACCAGCGCCCCCACGACCCCGATCCCGCCACCCTCGCTCTTCGCCATCCGGCCAGCCTAACAGCAGAAATTCGCACCACGAACTACTGCGACGGGGTTCGGCCCCCGCGACCGCCGGACGGCTCCGGCGCCCCGCCTAGGACTTCTCGCCGACGGCGGCCCAGATGCCGATCTGGGAGTCGGTGGGCCGCTCGGGGGTGTCGGGGCGCCAGAGGGGGGCGGTGACCAGGCCGGGGTCGGCGAGGGTGAGGCCGTCGAAGAAGCGGAGCACCTGCTCGCGGCTGCGCATGGTCAGCTGGGCGGAGGCGCTGCGGTAGACGGCGGGGCCGCGGCCGGCGTCGGCGGTCGGGGTGAAGTCGAGGGTGCCGTGCGACAGCACGAGGCGGCTGCCGGGCGGCAGGGCGTCCACCAGGGTGCGCACGATGCCGTACGGGTCGTCCTGCTCGTCGATGAAGTGCAGGACGGCCACGAGCAGCAGTCCCACCGGCTCGCCGGAGTCCAGTGCCCGGCGGACCTCGGGGGTGGCCAGGATCGCGGCCGGGTCGCGCAGGTCGGCCTGGACCACCGAGGTGCTGCCCGGGGCGGCGCCGCTCAGCAGGGCGCGGCCGTGCACCAGCACGATCGGGTCGTTGTCGAGGTAGACCACCCGGGCGTCCGGCCGGACCTGCTGGGCGACCTCGTGGGTGTTCCCGGCGCTGGGGATGCCGGTGCCGATGTCGACGAACTGCCGGATGCCCTCGCCGGCGAGGTGGCGCACCGCGCGGCCGAGGAAGGCCCGGTTGGCGAGCGCGCTGAGCCGCACCATCGGGCTGATGGCGAGCACCCGCTCGGCGGCCTCGCGGTCGGCCGGGAAGTTGTCCTTGCCGCCGATGTAGTAGTCGTACATCCGGGCGGGGTGCGGGATCTCGGGGCGCAGGTCGGCGGGCGGCCGCACCTCGTCGCCCTCGTCACCGACGAGCCACTCCCGGCCGATCTCCTGAAACCCGGTCACCCCTGCCACCCCTTCGGTCCGTTCCGGTCACCCACGGTCGCATGCGGTCGAACACAGTCCCCACTGGTCCCCGCACGATCCGACAGGCGCAGCATAGGGCAGCCCTGCCGGGCAAGTGGAACCCGGCCGTCCCCTCCGTCGCGGGAGCGGGCGGAGCGGACGGCCGGAGCGGCCGCGGCCGTCAGAACGGGAAGCGGCTGCGCCCGTGCTGGATCGAGATCCACTTCACGGTGGTGAACGCGTCGACCGTGGCATCGCCGTTCAGCCGGCCCACGCCCGAGTTCTTCTCGCCGCCGAAGGGCACCACCGGCTCGTCCGCGATGGTCCCGTCGTTGACGTGGATCATGCCGGTCTCGATCCGCTGGGCGACCCGCACGCCGCGCTCCACGTCGGCCGTGTGCACCGCGCCGCTGAGCCCGAACGGGGTGTCGTTGGCGATCCGCACCGCCTCGTCCTCGCCGTCGAACGCCACCAGCAGCACGACCGGCCCGAACAGCTCGTTGCGCAGGATCGGCGCGTCGGCCGGCAGGTCACCGAGCACCACGGGCTCCATCAGGCTGCCGGTGGTGGTGCCGCGCAGCAGCGCGGTGGCGCCGGCGGCGACCGCCTGGTCGACCTGCGCGGTGAGGGCGTCGGCCTGGACGGGGTTGATCAGCGGGCCGATGTGGGTGGCCGGGTCCCGCGGGTCGCCGACCTTCAGGGTGGCGACCTTGGCGACGAACCTGCGGGTGAACTCCTCGGCCACCGTGCGGTCGACCAGCACCCGGTTGGCAGCCATGCAGACCTGCCCCTGGTGCACGAAGCGGCTGAACACGGCCGCGTCCACCGCGTAGTCGAGGTCGGCGTCGTCCAGCACGATCAGCGCGCTGTTGCCGCCCAGCTCCAGGACGGTGCGCTTGAAGTGCGCGGCGGCGACGGTGGCGACGTGCCGGCCGACCTTGTCGGAGCCGGTGAAGGAGATCACCTTGGGGACCGGGTGCTCGATGAACGCGTCGCCGATCTCGGCGATGTCGGTGACCACGACGTTCAGCAGGCCGGCGGGCAGGCCCGCCTCCTCGAAGATCTTGGCGATCAGGGTGCCGCCGACCACCGGCGTCTCCTGGTGCGGCTTGAGCACCACGCCGTTGCCGAGCGCCAGCGCCGGGGCGACCGCCTTCATCGACAGGAACAGCGGGAAGTTGAACGGGCTGATCACCCCGACGACGCCGACCGGCAGCCGGTAGAGCCGGTTCTCCTTGCCGTCCACCGGGGAGGGCAGCAGCCGGCCCTCGGCGCGCAGCGACAGCTGCATCGCCTCGCGCAGCATGTCCTTGGTGAGCGAGAGCTCGAACCAGGCCTTGACGGCGGTGCCGCCGAGCTCGGTCATGATGTCGCGGGTGATCTCCTGCTCGCGGTCCTCCAGGATCCGCAGCGCGCGCTCGAACACCAGCCGGCGGGTGTAGGGGTTGGTGGCCGCCCACTCCTTCTGCGCCAGCGCCGCGGCCCGGTAGGCCTGGTCGACCTCCTCGACGGTGGCGACGGTGATGGCGGCGATCTTGTCGCCGGTGAAGGGGTCGACGTCGACGATGTCCCAGGAGCCGCTGCCCTCGCGCCACTCACCGTCGATGTACTGCAGCGCCAACTCGGAAAGGTACGACATCTGATCCCTCTCATGCCTACGGGAACGCACGAACATCGCTCGCGGTCGTTCGCGATCAGATCTGATCGGGGCTCATCGTACTTATCCGTCAGAGTTCTTGGCGTACGGAGCGAAGAAGTTCTCGTGTCCGCTCGGGGGAGAGGCTGTCCGCCACCAGACCGTCCATCGCGCCCGCGTACTCGGCGACCTCGGCCGGCTTGTCCAGGTACAGGGCGGTGGTGAACTGCTCCAGGTAGACGATGTCCGGCAGTTCCTGCTCGTCGAAGGCCAGCACCGAGAACGCCCCGCCCTCCGCCCGCAGCCCGCCGAAACCCAGCGGCATCACCTGGAGTTCGACGTTCGGCAGGTCGGTCAGCTCCAGCAGGCGGTCGACCTGCGCCCGCATCGGCTCCGGGCCGCCCCAGGGCCGGCGCAGCACGGCCTCGTCCAGCACGGCGACCAGCCGCGGCGCCCGGTCGGCGGTCAGCACCTCCTGGCGTTTGAGCCGCACCTCCACCCGCCGCTCGATCTCGGCCGCCTCGGTGACGTGCCCGCCGTGGGTGATCACCGACCGCGCGTAGTCGGCGGTCTGCAGCAACCCGTGGACGAACTGCACCTCGTAGCTGCGGATCTCGGTGGCGGCCTCCTCCAGCCCCAGGTAGTTCTGGAACCAGCCCGGCAGGACGTCCCCGTAGCCGTGCCACCAGGACGTCGCGTTGGCCGCCCGCACCAGACCCAGCACCGAGGCCCGCTCCGGCTCCGCGTCGACCCCGTACAGCGTCAGCAGGTCGGCGACGTCGCGCTCCTTGAAGCCGACCCGGCCGAGCTCCATCCGGCTGATCTTGGACTCGGAGGCCCGGATCGAGTACCCGGCCTCCTCCCGGCTGACGCCCCGGGCCTCCCGGAGCCTTCGTAGTTGCGACCCCAGCAGCAGACGCCGCACCGTGGCACCACCACCCGCCTGAGTCGCACCCATCGCCTCAACCCTCCGCACCTCGCGCAGCCCCCCGGCCGTCGGCCGCAGTCTTCCATCAGGGACCGACAAACAACAGTCCTCGGAACACCCTCCGCGGAGCCGTCGGCCGCCGCCGTGACCGCCCGGACGACCACCGTCCGGATACGCGCGGTAGCCGACCCGTAGCTCCCCGGAACGCACTCTAGTCCCCCACCGTCGCCATGGACATCCCCAACCCCCCGATGACCCCCCGGGATCCACAACTCGGCCGGAATCGACAACGGTTGACGCAACCCGAGCGCGCCGCCGGGCGTCCCCGACGATGTGCTGAGACGACTTCGCACCGCCGCCGTGGTCCTGCTCCCCGTCCTGGCCGTGCTCACCGTCCCCGGTGACACCTCCCCCGTCCCCGCCGTCACGCCGGCCGCCGTCCGCGACACCCCGGTCCCCGCCGGGGCGCTGGAACGCGCCCGCCAGGTGGCGCAGTCCTGGCCCGGCTCGGAGTCCGAACGGATCTGGCGCGACGGCTACTACCCCCAGCAGGACGGGCAGTACTGGCTGCCGAGGGACTTCCACCAGGACGACCGCGCCTTCGCGGCGTTCCTCGGCGACCGGATCGACCTGGACGCCGAGTTCCCCCCGTTCTCCGGCCCGGGGACGGTCTCCTTCCCGGACGGGACCTCCCGGACCCTGCCGCTGACCGACCCGCGCGCCGCCTACGAGCAGCTCGTGCGCTACCGCGACAGCCCCTGCACCAGGGAGCCCTGCGACACCGTGCTCACGGTCATCGCCGTCCGGCCCGCGACCCGGCCCCAGATCACCAGCCGCGGGACGGCGACGGTCCCGGTCTGGGAGTTCCGGTTCGCCGGAGTCGACGACCCCTACGCGGTCGCGGCCGTGGAGTCGCAGGAGCCGCCCGGCCCGCACAAGGTCGAGGACGGGGACCTTCCCGAGGGCGTCACGGACCTCTGGTGGGCCAATCGCACCGCCGGCGAGAGCGACTTCTGGGCCCTGTTGTCCCCCGAGAACTGCGCCGCCCCGCTGCCGGGCGCGACGTACGGGACCGCCGGCGTCCTGGTGCTGATCGGCCGCACCGACGGCCGGCCGGCCGACTGCGAACCGAACGGCGACGCACGGGAGGCCCGGTTCCGGCCCGCCGAGCCCCTGGGCGACCGGGTGGTCCTCAACCTCGCCGGCCGCCCCGTCTACTTCCCCGCCGGCTGACCCGCAGGCCGGCCCGGGGACCGGCCCGCCCCGGGAAACGCGAAAGGCGCCTGCCCCCAAACTGGTCGGGGATGTGGGCAGGCGCCATGGACCGCGGTGGCCCGGCGACGCTGACGGGGTGCGGCTCGGTACGACCCGGCAGTGCGGCGCCGGGCTACCTGGACCGGATCAGACCACCAGGGGGCGGTCCGTCGGCCGGATCGGTGCGGGCAGCGGGGTCTTGCCGCCCAGGTAGGTGTCGACCGCCGCGGCGGCCGAGCGGCCCTCCGCGATGGCCCAGACGATCAGCGACTGGCCCCGTCCGGCGTCACCGCAGACGTAGACGCCATCGACGTTGGTGGCGAAGCGGCCGTCGCGGGCCACATTACCGCGTGCGTCGAGGTCCACGCCCAGCTGCTCGACCAGACCGTTCTTCACGTCCGTCCCGGTGAAGCCCATCGCCAGGGTGACCAGCTGCGCCGGGATGGCCCGCTCGCTGCCCGGCACCTGCTCGAACTTCCCGTCCTTGAACTGCACTTCGACGAGGTGCAGCTGCTGGACGTTGCCGTCCTCGTCGCCGGTGAAGTGGGTGGTGGAGACGGAGTAGACCCGCTCGCCGCCCTCCTCGTGCGCCGAGGTGACCTTGTAGGTCATCGGCATGGTCGGCCACGGCTGGCCGGCCGGCCGCTCCTCGCCGGGCCGCGGCATGATCTCCAGCTGGGTGACGGAGGCCGCCCCCTGCCGGTGCGCGGTGCCGACGCAGTCCGCGCCGGTGTCGCCGCCGCCGATGACCACGACGTGCTTGCCCTTGGCGCTGATCGGCGACTCCACGAAGTCGCCCTCCTGCACCTTGTTGGCCAGCGGCAGGTACTCCATGGCCTGGTGGACGCCCTTGAGCTCGCGCCCGGGCACCGGGAGGTCGCGGGCGGTGGTGGCGCCGGCCGCGACGACCACCGCGTCGAAGCGCTCGCGCAGCTGCTGCCCGGTGAGGTCCTCGCCGACGTGCACGCCGGTGCGGAAGCGGGTGCCCTCCGCGCGCATCTGCTCGATGCGGCGGTTGATGTGGCGCTTCTCCATCTTGAACTCGGGGATGCCGTACCGCAGCAGGCCGCCGATCCGGTCGGCCCGCTCGTACACCACCACCGTGTGCCCGGCCCGGGTGAGCTGCTGGGCGGCGGCCAGGCCGGCCGGCCCGGAGCCGATCACGGCGACCGTCTTGCCGGACAGCCGCTCGGGCACCTGCGGGGTGACCCCGCCCCGGTCCCAGGCCTTGTCGATGATGGTGACCTCGACGTTCTTGATGGTCACCGCGTCCTGGTTGATGCCGAGCACGCAGGCCGACTCGCAGGGCGCCGGGCAGAGCCGCCCGGTGAACTCCGGGAAGTTGTTGGTCGCGTGCAGCCGCTCGATCGCGCCGTTCCAGTCGTCCCGGTAGGCGAGGTCGTTCCACTCGGGGATGAGGTTCCCGAGCGGGCAGCCGTTGTGGCAGAACGGGATGCCGCAGTCCATGCAACGGCCGGCCTGCTTGGTGATGATCGGCAACAGGCTGCGTTCGACGTAGACCTCGTTCCAGTCGCGCAGGCGCACGTCCACCGGACGCCGCTCGGCCAGCTGCTTGGGCGTGGTCAGGAAGCCCTTGGGGTCAGCCATGTGCCGCCTCCATCATCTTGCGAGTGGTCTCGGCCTCGGAGAGGCCATCGCGCTCAGCGGCGTCCTTGGCGGCGAGCACTGCCTTGTAGTCGGTCGGCATGATCGTGGAGAAGCGGGAGACCCCGCTGCCCCAGTCCGCCAGGAGCTCGGCGGCGACGGTGGAGCCGGTCTCCTCGTAGTGCTGCTGCACGGTCTCGCGCAGCCATTCGCGGTCGGCGGCGCTCGGGGCCTCGATGCCCACCATGCCGCTGTTGACGTTCGCGGGGCGCAGGTCCAGCACGTAGGCGATGCCGCCGGACATGCCGGCCGCCAGGTTGCGTCCGGTCTCGCCGAGGATGACGACCCGGCCGCCGGTCATGTACTCCAGGCCATGGTCGCCCACGCCCTCGACGACCAGGGTGGCACCCGAGTTGCGGACGGCGAAGCGCTCACCGGCCTTGCCGCGCAGGTGGATCCGGCCGCCGGTGGCGCCGTAGCCGATGGTGTTGCCGGCGATGACGTGGTTCTGCGCGTCGTTGCCGATCGCCGCCGCGTCGCGGGCCGGACGGACCACGATCACGCCGCCGGACAGGCCCTTGCCGACGTAGTCGTTGGCGTCGCCCTCCAGGCGCAGCGTGATGCCGCGCGGCACGAAGGCGCCGAAGGACTGGCCGGCCGAGCCGGTGAAGGTGACGTCGATGGTCCCCTCCGGCAGGCCCTCGCCGCGGTACCGCTTGGTCACGTGGTGGCCGAGCATGGTGCCGACGGTCCGGTTGACGTTGCGGATCGGCAGCTGGATGCGGACGGCCTCGCCGTTCTCCAGGGCGTCCTGGGCCAGGTCGATCAGCTGGTTGTCCAGGGCCTTGTCCAGCGCGTGGTCCTGGGTGGTGGTGCGGTGCAGGGCCGCGCCCTCGGGCAGCTCGGGCACGTGGAAGAGCGGGGCCAGGTCGAGCCCGGCGGCCTTCCAGTGGCCGACCGCGGCCTCGGCGTCGATGTGCTCGGCGTGGCCGACGGCCTCCTCGACGGAGCGGAAGCCCAGCGAGGCCAGGATCTCCCGGACCTCCTCGGCGATGAACTCGAAGAAGTTGACCACGAACTCCGGCTTGCCGGAGAACCGCTCGCGCAGCACCGGGTTCTGGGTGGCGACGCCGACCGGGCAGGTGTCCAGGTGGCAGACGCGCATCATGATGCAGCCGGAGACCACCAGCGGGGCGGTCGCGAAGCCGAACTCCTCGGCGCCCAGCAGGGCGGCGATGACGACGTCGCGGCCGGTCTTCAGCTGGCCGTCGGTCTGCACCACGATCCGGTCGCGCAGGCCGTTGAGCAGCAGGGTCTGCTGGGTCTCGGCGAGGCCGAGCTCCCAGGGGCCGCCCGCGTGCTTGAGCGAGGTGAGCGGCGAGGCGCCGGTGCCGCCGTCGTGGCCGGAGACCAGCACGACGTCGGCGTGCGCCTTGGACACGCCGGCCGCGACCGTGCCGACGCCGACCTCGGAGACCAGCTTCACGTGGATGCGGGCCTCGGGGTTGGCGTTCTTGAGGTCGTGGATCAGCTGCGCCAGGTCCTCGATCGAGTAGATGTCGTGGTGGGGCGGCGGCGAGATCAGGCCGACACCCGGGGTGGAGTGCCGGGTCCTGGCGACCCACGGGTACACCTTGTGGCCGGGCAGCTGGCCGCCCTCGCCGGGCTTGGCGCCCTGGGCCATCTTGATCTGGATGTCGTCGGCGTTGACCAGGTACTCGGAGGTGACGCCGAAGCGGCCGGAGGCGACCTGCTTGATCGCCGAGCGGCGCTCCGGGTCGTGCAGGCGCTCCGGGTCCTCGCCGCCCTCGCCGGTGTTGGACTTGCCGCCGAGGCGGTTCATCGCGATGGCCAGGGTCTCGTGCGCCTCGCGGGAGATCGAGCCGTAGGACATGGCGCCGGTGGAGAACCGCTTGACGATCTCGGAGACCGGCTCGACCTCCTCGACCGGCACCGGGGTGCGGCCGAGCGCGTCGAGCTTGAACAGGCCGCGCAGCGTCATCAGCCGCTCGGACTGCTCGTTCACCCGGTCGGTGTACTGCTTGAAGATGTCGTAGCGGCGGTTGCGGGTGGAGTGCTGCAGCCGGAAGACGGTGTCCGGGTCGAACAGGTGCGGCTCGCCCTCGCGGCGCCACTGGTACTCGCCGCCGATCTCCAGCGCGCGGTGCGCGGCCGGGATGCCGGAGGCCGGGTAGGCCTTGGCGTGCCGGGCGGCGGTCTCCTTGGCGATCTCCTCCAGGCCGATGCCGCCGAGCTTGGTCGTGGTGCCGGCGAAGTAGGCGTCCACCAGCTCCCGGGAGAGGCCGATCGCCTCGAAGACCTGGGCGCCGCGGTAGGAGGCGACGGTGGAGATGCCCATCTTGGACATCACCTTGAGCACGCCCTTGCCGAGCGCCTTGATCAGGTTCTTGATCGCCCTCTCGGGCTCCGCGCCCTGGATGAACACGCCCTGGGCGACCAGGTCCTCGACCGACTCCATGGCCAGGTACGGGTTGACCGCGCCGGCGCCGTAGCCGATCAGCAGCGCGACGTGGTGCACCTCGCGGACGTCGCCCGCCTCGACCAGCAGCGACACCTGGGTGCGCTGCTTGGTGCGGATCAGGTGGTGGTGGATCGCCGAGGTGAGCAGCAGCGAGGGGATCGGGGCGTGTTCGGCGTCGGAGTGCCGGTCGGAGAGCACGATGATCCGGGCGCCGTCGGCGATGGCCGCGTCGGCCTCGGCGGCGATCGCGGCGAGCCGGGCGGCCAGTGCCCCGCCGCCGCCGGCGACCTTGTAGAGGCCGGACAGCGTGACGGCCTTGAGGCCGGGCTGGTCGCCGTCCGCGTTGATGTGGACCAGCTTGGCCAGCTCGTCGTTGTCGATCACCGGGAAGGTGATGCCGACGGAGCGGCAGGACGCCGCCTCGGCGGCCAGCAGGTTGCCCTCGGGGCCGAGGTTGGACAGCAGCGAGGTGACGAGTTCCTCGCGGATGGCGTCCAGCGGCGGGTTGGTGACCTGCGCGAAGAGCTGCACGAAGTAGTCGAACAGCAGGCGCGGCTTCTCGCTCAGCGCGGCGATCGGCGAGTCGGTGCCCATCGAGCCGAGCGCCTCGGCACCGGTCTTGGCCATCGGCGCCAGGATGACCCGCAGCTCCTCCTCGGTGTAGCCGAAGGTCTGCTGGCGGCGGGTGACCGAGGCGTGGGTGTGGGCGATGTGCTCGCGCTCGGGGAGCTTGGCGAGCTGGATCTGGCCGCCCGCGACCCACTCCTCGTAGGGGTGCTCGGCGGCGAGCGCCGACTTGATCTCCTCGTCCTCGACGATGCGGTGCTCGGCGGTGTCGACGAGGAACATCCGGCCGGGCTGCAGCCGGCCCTTCTTGACCACCCGGGTCTGCTCGATGTCGAGCACGCCGACCTCGGAGGAGAGGACGACCAGGCCGTCCTCGGTGATCCAGTAGCGGGCGGGGCGCAGGCCGTTGCGGTCCAGCACGGCGCCGATCTGCGTGCCGTCGGTGAAGGTGACGCAGGCCGGGCCGTCCCAGGGCTCCATCAGGTTGGAGTGGTACTGGTAGAAGGCGCGGCGGGCCGGGTCCATGGTGGCGTGGTTCTCCCACGCCTCCGGGATCATCATCAGCACGGCGTGCGGCAGCGAGCGGCCGCCCAGGTGGAGCAGCTCCAGGACCTCGTCGAAGGAGGCCGAGTCGGAGTGGTCCGGGGTGCAGACCGGGAAGATCCGCTCCAGGCCCTGCCCGTTGCGGTTGGCCGGGATGAGGTCGGTGGCGAGCTGCGACTCGCGGGCGGTCATCCAGTTCCGGTTGCCCTTGACGGTGTTGATCTCGCCGTTGTGCGCGACGAACCGGTACGGGTGGGCGAGCGGCCAGCTGGGGAAGGTGTTGGTGGAGAAGCGCGAGTGCACCAGGCCGAGCGCGGAGGCGTAGAGCCGGTCCGACAGGTCGGGGAAGAAGGGCTCCAGCTGGCCGGTGGTCAGCATGCCCTTGTAGACGATGGTGCGCGCGGACAGCGAGGGGAAGTAGACCCCGGCCTCGCGCTCGGAGCGCTTGCGGACCACGAAGGCGATCCGGTCCAGCGCGAGGCCGGCCTTGCCCTCGCCGGCCAGGAAGAGCTGGCGGAAGCGCGGCATCACGCCGCGCGCGGTGGCGCCCAGCAGGTCGGGGGTGACCGGGACGTCGCGCCAGCCGAGGACGGTGAGGTCCTCCTCGGCCGCGATCGCCTCGATCCGGGCGACGGCGGCGGCGTCCTCGTCGTCGGCGTCGGGCAGGAAGGCGATGCCGACCGCGTAGGACCCGGCCTCCGGGAGGTCGAAGGAGACCTTGGCGCGCAGGAAGGCGTCCGGGATCTGGGTGAGGATGCCCGCGCCGTCGCCGGAGTCCGGCTCGGCGCCGGTGGCGCCGCGGTGCTCCAGGTTGCGCAGGACGGTCAGCGCCTGCTCGACGACGGTGTGGTCGGCGGTGCCGGTCAGCGTGGCGACGAATCCGACGCCACAGGCGTCGTGCTCGTTACGCGGGTCGTACAGGCCCTGAGCAGCAGGTCGCGCATCCGGAACGAGCGCGTACGGCGGGCGGGCGGCGCCGGCCTGGGGCTCGTTGGCGGAGTGCATGGATGCAGACAGCATCGGCTCTCCCGTCGTCGTCTTTCGAAACTGGTGCAGTAGGGACGACGTTGGCCCTGATGCGATTGAGGCACGCACGTTACATGATGCCGAAGGTCCCGGGAAGCGGAGTATTGCGTCCACATCGCGGACTGATCCGCAGGTCACCGGGTGGGTGAGGGGACGTGCCACACCGCACGTCCCGACGATTGTGCCCGGCCCTCCAGGGCCTGAAACAGGGCCGAAATCCCGCGATTCCGGTGGCCCGTCGGAGCGGCCTGCGATTCCATCCCGGAACGTGACCGGGGGATGCGATTCTTCGGCCCATGGGCCCACATGGCGAGACAAGGCCAGGCGCGGCCGGGCGACCGTGTGTGCAACCTCACCCGTTCGGCTGCATAACAATGCAACGGCACAGTGCCCGGCCGTCCCCTGCGGCGGCCCGTCCGGCCGTCAGCCGACCTGCCCGCCGATCAGCGCGCCCAGCAGGTAGGTCACCCCGGCCGCGATCCCGCCCAGCGCCAGCTGCCGCACGCCGCTGTACCACCAGCTGCGCGCCGTCACCCGGGCCACCACCGCCCCGCAGGCGAACAGGCCGGCCGCCGCGACCAGCAGCGCCGGCAGCAGCGAGGTCGCGCCCAGCAGGTACGGCAGCAGCGGCAGCAGCGCGCCCACCGCGAAGCAGACGAACGAGGAACCGGCCGCCACCCACGGCGAGGGCAGGTCGTCGGGGTCGACGCCCAGCTCCTCCCGGGCGTGGATCGCCAGCGTCTGCTCCGGGTCGGCGGACAGCTGCCGCGCCACCTCGTGGGCGAGGTCCGGGTCGACCCCGCGCTCGACGTACAGCTGGGTCAGCTCGGCCAGCTCGCCGTGCGGGTTGCGGCGCAGCTCCAGCCGCTCGACCTCGATCTCGGCCTGCACCAGCTCCCGCTGGGACGCCACCGAGGTGTATTCGCCCGCCGCCATCGAGCAGGCGCCGGCCGCCAGCCCGGCGAGGCCGGTGAGCACGACGGTGCTGCTGGAGACGGCGCCGCCGACCACACCGGTCATCAGCGCGAAGTTGGAGACCAGGCCGTCCATCGCGCCGAACACCGCCGGGCGCAGCCAGCCGCCGTTGACGTCCCGGTGGTGCCCGGCGGCGGGTATCCGGGGGTGGTGTCCGCTCTCGTGTTCCAGGGCGGTCGCAGTCACGGCCGTTCCCCTCCGTCCATCGGTCCGATCGCCTTACCTGTCGACCGTAGCCCTGTTGAGCTGGGCATTTCCAGCAAAGTAAGGCTGTCCGAACATGGCTCCGGCCGCCCTGCGCACGGGGTGCGGGGCGGCCGGGAGCGGGGGTCGGTGCAGGTCAGGCCGGGTGCTTGGCACCCTTCTCCAGCGGGTCGGACTTCTCGGCGCGGCCGTCCTGCGGCCGGTCGTCCGTCGGCCGGTCGCCCTCCGGCCGGTCGTTCCCGGGCTCGTCGGCCGGCGCCGCGGCCTCCGCCTCGGCGCGCGCCATCGGGTCGATGCTCGCCGGGTCCTCCCGGCCGGGCCGCTTCTTCCCGACGACCACGAAGTACGCCACCGCGCCGAGGAAGACGAGGATCGCCACCCAGTCGTTCAGCCGCAGGCCGAGGATGTGGTGCGCCTCGTCGACCCGCAGCCACTCGGTCCAGAACCGGCCCGCCGTGTACCCGGCCACGTACAGCGCGAAGGCCCGCCCGTGGCCCAGGGTGAACCGCTTGTCCGCCCAGATCACCAGGGCGGCGACGCCCACGCACCAGAGCGACTCGTAGAGGAAGGTGGGGTGGTGGATCGTGGTGACCACCTCACCGCCGGGGAGCGTCTTGGTGATCTCCAGGCCCCACGGCAGGGTGGTCTCCCGCCCGTACAGCTCCTGGTTGAACCAGTTGCCCCAGCGGCCGAGCGCCTGGGCGAGCGCGATGCCCGGGGCGATCGCGTCGGCGTAGGCGGGCAGCGGGACACCGCGGCGGCGGGCGCCGATCCAGGCGCCGACCGCGCCCAGCGCGATCGCGCCCCAGATGCCGAGGCCGCCCTCCCAGATCTTGAAGGCGTTCCAGGGGTTCTTCCCCTCGCCGAAGTACAGCTGGTGGTCGGTGATCACGTGGTACAGCCGGCCGCCGACCAGGCCGAACGGCACGGCCCAGACCGCGATGTCGCCGACGGTGTGGCGGCCGCCGCCCCGGGCGACCCAGCGCTTGCTGCCGAGCCAGACGGCCACGACGACACCGAGGATGATGCAGAAGGCGTAGGCGCGCAGCGGGATCGGTCCGAGGTACAGGACACCCCGCGACGGGCTGGGAATGTAGGCGATATCCATGGCAGCTCCGACGCTACAGGGTCGGCGGCCCGTCCAGGACACCCCGGCGGGTCACAGTCGGGCACAGATCGGCGCGCGGGCCCGGAGCACGGCCCGGCGCCGCCCCCTCCGGACGGGGAGGGGGCGGCGGCCACCCCGCAGCGTACGCGCCCGGTTCAGCCGGCGTTGGGCGAGGGGTTGTTGGCCTCCGAGGCGGTGCTGGTGGGCGCGGGCGACTGGCCGTGGCTGCCCGGGGTGCCCAGCTGCTTGCCCTGGTTGGCGGCGTCCACCCACGCGACCAGGTTGGCCGGGGTGATCTCCTCGTTGTTGAACTTGGGGTAGATCGGCTGGCCGTTGAGCAGCACGGTCGGCGTGGACTTGAAGTTGGACTTGTCGAAGTCCTGCTGCACCGCGGACACCCAGTCGCCGAACTTCAGGTCGTTGACGCAGGACTCGAAGGCCGGCGTGACCAGGCCGTCGACCTGCTTGGCGAGGTTGATCAGGGTCGCCTTGTTCCCGAACGCGTCGTTGGTCTCGTCCGGCTGGTTGCGGTAGAGGACGTCGTGGTAGTCGCGGAAGTGCCCGGCGTCCTGGGCGCAGCCGAGCGCGTTGGCGGCGTACTTGGAGCCCTTGCCCGGCACGGCCCGGTCGATGAACGAGACGATGTGGTAGTTGGTGAAGATCTTGCCCGCGTCCTCCAGCTGGCTGATGGTGGGCGAGAACTCCCGCTCGAAGACGCCGCAGGCGGGGCAGCGCGGGTCCTCGTAGACGGTGAGGACGGACGGCGCGTTGTCCGAGCCGACCGGGACGACCAGGTTCTTGTCCCCGATCGTGCCGGCCGGTACGGCGGTGGGGGTCTCCGGCGTGGAGCGCTGGTCCTGCACCACGACGCCGGTGACCACCGCGGCGGCGATCACCGCGAGCGCCACTCCGCCGATGACCAGCTTGCGCTTCCGCCGGCCGCGGACCTCCTCCTCGGCGCGTTCCGCCAGCATCCGCTCACGGGCGGTGCGCTTGCCTTCTCGGTTCTTCTCGCTCATCAGCCTTGGAATTCCAGGTTCGGGGGTGGGGGTGCGGGTGGCGGGGTCCGGGGAGGGTGGGGCGGGCGCTCAGCCCGCCAGCAGGCCGTCCACCGAGAACTTGGTGCGGGGCCACCGGAGCAGCCAGCCGGCCGGCACCAGGAACCCGGTGTCGCGCAGGATCTCCTGCAGGTACTCGGTCTGCGAGGCGTCGACCGCCCCGCCGCCGCCGAAGCAGCCGCAGTCGATCGAGATGCCGCGCGCCCAGGCGGAGGCGATGCCCCCGATGAAGGCGAGCAGCAGCACCGCGGAGACCGCCGCGGCCACCCGGGTGCCCAGGCCGGCCAGCAGCAGCAGGGCGAGCGCCAGCTCCAGGAAGGGCAGCCCGTGGCCCACCGGTTTGACCAGGGACTCGGGCAGGATCTCGTACGCGCGCACCGCCTGGGCGGCCTCCGCCGGGTCGGCGATCTTCGCCAGCCCGGCCCAGCCCCAGACCACGGCCAGGCCCAGCCGGGCGGCCGTGCCGATCCACTCCGTCGCCGGCCCGGCCATCCGGACAACCCCCTCGGGAAACACCGTCACGCCCCTATGAACCGCTCCCGGGGACGCCGGGTTCCTCCGGTTTTCGGAGTTAAGCCAAAAGAGTGAAGGTTGATATGTTCTGAGGTGGTTTCACCCTAACGAGTGGTCAGGGTCGCAGCCGAACGGCCATCCCAGGTCGTGCCGGTCGACGTCGTGCCGGTCGGTGCGCCCGGAGCCGCCGGACCCGGCGGGGGCCGGGCGGCCCGCCCGCGCGGCCGCCGCCTCCATCCGGACCGCCTCCGCGCAGACGTAGGCGTCCCGCTCGGCGCGCTCCACCCCCCGCCTGGCCAGCGCCGGCCCGACCGCGCACTGCGCCCCGAGCGCGGCGCCGAGCGCCAGCGCGGCCGCGGCCGCCCGCAGCAGCACGGCTCGCTGAAGACCGGGCATCGGCCGACCCCTTCCGCTCGCTTGGCCCCCGGGCACGTCGCTCGTGCACTCGTCCCTCCACTCAACGCCGCCCAACCGCGGGCTGGTGCGCGTGCCCGCCACTGTTCACCCGTTCGGGTCGAGGGGGTGACCGAACGGGTCCGGGAACGCCGACGGCCCGCCACCCCGGGCGGGGTGGCGGGCCGTCGGGCACCGCGCGGGAGGGGTGGTCTACCGCCGGCGGACGCCCTGCGCCAGTTCGCCGGCCAGTTCGCGCACCGCCGCCAGCGCGGCCGGCTCGTCCCCGTCGGCGTCCAGGATCCGCTGCACGAACGCCGAGCCGACGATCACGCCGTCCGCGAACCCGGCCACCTGGGCGGCCTGCTCCCGGGTCGACACGCCGAGGCCGACGCAGACCGGCAGCTCGGTGGTGGCCCTGGTCCGGGCGACCAGGTCCTCGGCCAGCTCGCCGACCTGCGCCCGGCTGCCGGTCACGCCCATCACCGCGGCCGCGTACACGAAGCCGCTGCCGGCTGCCGTGACCTCGGCCAGCCGCTTGTCCTTGCTGCTCGGCGCGACCACGAACACGGTGTCCAGACCGTGCTCCCCGGCCGCCTTGCGCCACTCCTCGGACTCCTCCACCGGAAGGTCCGGCAGGATGCAGCCCGCCCCGCCGGCCGCGGCGAGGTCGGCGGCGAACCGCGCGACGCCGTACCGGTCCACCGGGTTCCAGTAGGTCATCACCAGCACCGCCGCGGCGGGGTGCGCGGCGGCGACCTCCTGGACGGTGCGCAGCACGTCCTTGATCCGCACGCCGGCCCGCAGCGCGATGTCGTCGGCGGTCTGGATGGTGGGGCCGTCCAGCACCGGGTCGGAGTGTGGCAGGCCGATCTCGACGACGTCGCAGCCGCCCTCGACCAGCGCGCCGACCGCGCGGATGCCGCCGTCCACCGACGGGAAGCCGGCCGGCAGGTAGCCGATCAGCGCGGCGCGGTCCTCCGCCTTGGCGGCGGCGAGGACGCCACTGAGCTTCGAAGCCATGGTCACTTACCCCCGTGGGCGGAGCCGGCGCCCGGCTCGTCGTAGAGGCCGAAGTACTCGGCGGCGGTGTGCATGTCCTTGTCGCCGCGCCCGGAGAGCGAGACCAGGACGGTGGCCTCGGGCCCGAGCTCGCGGCCCAGCTCCAGGGCGCCGGCCAGCGCGTGCGCGCTCTCGATCGCCGGGATGATGCCCTCGGTGCGGGACAGCAGCCGCAGCGCCTGCATGGCGGCGTCGTCGGTGACCGGGCGGTACTCGGCCCGGCCGGTGTCCTTCAGCCAGGCGTGCTCCGGGCCGACGCCCGGGTAGTCGAGGCCGGCCGAGATCGAGTGCGACTCGATGGTCTGGCCGTCCTCGTCCTGCAGGACGTAGGTGCGCGAGCCGTGCAGCACGCCCGGGTCGCCCTTGGTGAGGGTGGCCGCGTGCCGCGGGGTCTCGGCGCCCTCGCCGGCCGCCTCGCAGCCGATCAGGCGCACCCCGGCGTCCGGGATGAACTCGTGGAAGATGCCCATCGCGTTGGAGCCGCCGCCGACGCAGGCGACGACCGCGTCGGGCAGCCGCCCGGTGCGCTCCAGGACCTGCTCGCGCGCCTCCACGCCGATGACCCGGTGGAAGTCGCGGACCATCATCGGGAACGGGTGCGGCCCGGCCACGGTGCCGAACAGGTAGTGGGTGGAGTCCACGTTGGCGACCCAGTCGCGGAACGCCTCGTTGATGGCGTCCTTGAGGGTGCGGCTGCCGGAGGTCACGGCCACCACCTCGGCGCCGAGCATCCGCATCCGGGCGACGTTCAGCGCCTGGCGCCGGGTGTCGACCTCACCCATGTAGATGGTGCAGTCGAAACCGAACAGGGCGCAGGCGGTGGCGGTGGCCACGCCGTGCTGGCCGGCGCCGGTCTCGGCGATGATCCGGGTCTTGCCCATCCGCTTGGTGAGCAGGGCCTGGCCCAGCACGTTGTTGATCTTGTGCGAGCCGGTGTGGTTGAGGTCCTCGCGCTTGAGCAGGATGCGCGCGCCGCCGGCCTCGGCGGAGAACCGCCGCACATCGGTCAGCGGGCTGGGCCGGCCGGTGTAGTCCTTGAGCAGCGCGTCGAGCTCGGCGGCGAAGGCCGGGTCGGCCTTGGCCTTCTCGTACTCCTCGGCGACCTGCTCCACGGCGGCGACCAGCGCCTCCGGGATGAAGCGGCCGCCGTACGCGCCGAAGTAGCCGCGCGCGTCCGGCACCTCGGCGCCGGGCAGGTAGTCCTTCTCGGACCGTTCGGACATGGTGAAGTCCCTCGGGAAGATGACGACGGTTGACGGTGACGTCCGCCGGCTGCGATCAGCCGGACGTCGCGCGCCATCGCCGCCCCGGCACCTGCCCGGGCTCGCAGCCGATGACGTACCGCACCCGCCGGCCCAGCACCCGCCGCGCGGGCGCGCGGCAGCCGCGCGGGCGGCAGCCGGGGGCGAGACGGGTGGCGATCTTCATGGCGGCGGGATCAGTCCTTGTGCCGGATCGCCGGGTGGGCGCCGGCCGCGACCAGGTCGGCCACCGCGGCCCGCGGGTCCTTGCCGGTCACCAGCGACTCGCCGACCAGCACCGCGTCCGCGCCCAGGTTGGCGTAGGAGATGACGTCCAGCGGGCCGCGCACCCCGGACTCGGCGACCTTGACGACGCCGTCCGGGATCGCGTGGACGACGTTGCCGAAGGTGTTGCGGTCCACCTCAAGGGTCTTGAGGTTGCGGGCGTTGACGCCGATGATCCGCGCGCCGGCGTCCACCGCGCGCTTGATCTCCTCCTCGTCGTGCACCTCGACCAGCGGGGTGAGGCCGATCGACTCGGCCCGCTCGATCAGCGACACCAGGGCCGGCTGGTCGAGGGCCGCGACGATCAGCAGCGCGAGGTCGGCGCCGTGCGCGCGGGCCTCCCACAGCTGGTAGGCGGTGACGATGAAGTCCTTGCGGAGCAGCGGGGTGTCCACCGCGGCCCGGACGGCGTCCAGGTCGGCCAGCGACCCGCCGAAGCGGCGCTGCTCGGTCAGCACGCTGATCGCGGCGGCACCGCCGGCCGCGTAGTCGATCGCCAGCGACGCCGGGTCCGCGATCGCGGCCAGCGCGCCCTTCGACGGGCTGGAGCGCTTGACCTCGCAGATCACCCGGACACCGTCGCCGCGCAGCGCCGCCACGCCGTCCTTGGCGTCCGGCGCCTTGGCGGCGAGCTCCTTGAGCTCGTCCAGCGAGACCCGGGCCTGCCGCTCGGCGAGGTCCTCGCGGACCCCTTCGACGATCGAGTCGAGCACACTCACTCGGGCGCCCCCATCATGTCTGCCAGTCCTGGTCCTGCTGGCGAGGAGCCGGACGACCAGCGGGCCTCCGGCCCTTCGATGGTATCGGCAAGGGGGAGCGCACAGCGCATCCGCCCGGCGCGCGTCTCACGGTACGGACCCCCGGACACCCCCGCGAACTGCGGCTTCACACCATCGCCACCCCGGCGGTCAGACCGGCGGCGGGGCCAGGCCGGCCCCGATCGGCAGGTTGCGGACCACCGTGAAGACGAGGACGAGCAGCCCCACCAGCACCCAGCGCCGGGCCCCGAGCGCCGGCCGGGGGCCGGGCAGGGCGCGCACCGCCGCCCAGAGCCAGCGCACCCAGAGCACCGCCAGCACGGCGAACAGCAGCACCGCCACGGCGTTGTCGTGCAGCGCCCCGCTGAGGTCCCCGTGGGCCAGCGCGTGCACGCAGCGCAGCCCCCCGCAGCCGGGACACCACCAGCCGGTGGCCGCCAGGAAGGGGCAGTCGGGGTAGTGCCCGGGGACGTTCGGGTCCACCGCGGCGACGTACCCGGCGGGGAGGGCCACGGCGGCCGCTGCGGCCAGCGGCGGCACCAGCCGGCGCGGCGCGGAGGGCCGGGCGGAGGCGGTGGGGGCGGGGGCGGCGTTCACGCCCATGATTGTGCCCCGCCGCGGCACGTTTCCGGCCCCACCGGGACACGCGGAACGGCGGCCCGTGGGCCGCCGTTCACGCGAAGCGCCGGTCGGTCAGGCGGAGGCGGCGGCCAGCGCGGCCTGCTCCTCGTGGGTGTACACGTTGGTGCTGGGCTGCTTGCCCATGCCCGCCATCGACATGGCCTTGCCGACCACGCCGCCGAGCAGGACGACCGCCAGGCCGGCCCAGGTGAGCAGCACCGACGGCAGGATCATCGCGACGCCCGCGACGCAGAAGCCGAGGAACGAGATGGTCACGCCGGTCCAGGCGGCGGTGGTGTGGCCGTGTGCTGCTGCTGCCATTGGATGGTGCTCCTACGCTCTCGGGGGCCCGGCCGGGCCTGCTCGGCCCCTCCCGGGTTGACGTGTCCCATGGACGTCTCCATTGTGCCGGGCCACACACCGGCGCCCCAAAGGGGGTGGCGGGTCTATCGCGTCACAGTGCTCCGCCCGCGTCCGCGCCGGTCAGCGCGCCGTCGGGTCCTCGCCCCGGTCCAGCGCCTTCCACAGGTCCGCCGGGCTCTCCGCGGCGGCCGGCCGCCGCTTCACCGGCGCCTTGCCGGCGGGCGCCTCGTAGCGGCTGCCCATGGCCGGCCAGCCGCGCCCGTACCGGGCGGTCAGCAGCCCGGCCAGCGCCAGCAGCAGCCCGCCCAGCAGCGCCACCCACGGCCAGCCGGTGTGCCCGACCCCGGTCGCGGCCGAGCCGGTGAGCGCGAGCTTGCGGGCCGCCTCGGCGTCCAGCGCGCCGGTGTCCCCGGCGCCCGCCGCGGCGGCGGCCGCCGCGCCCAGCCCGGCCAGTACGGTCAGCGCCCCCACCGCGATCCGGCCGGCGCCGCGCACCGCGAACACCGCCACCGCCGCCGCCAGCGCCACCAGCGCCAGCCCGGCGGGCAGTTCGGAGATCTTCCCGCCGGTGACGGAGACCTCCAGGGTCCCCGCCGTCCCCTCGGCCCAGACCCGGCCTGCGGCGGTCAGCACCAGCACCGCGCCCAGCACGGTGAGCAGCAGCATCACCCCGAGGGTGCGCCGCCCGGCCCGCGCGGCGGGCGCGGTCGCGGCGGCGGGGTCGGGGTCGGCGGTCACGGTGTCGGCAGGGGCTTCGGCGCTCACCGCTCCAGTGTCCCCCGTCCTCACCCCGCCGCCGCACCCGGGGTGGGCGGCTCGGTGGGGAAGCCGCCCGTCTCCAGCACCAGTGTCCGCTCCCCCAGCGGCAGGAACAGGTCGTTGCCGAAGGGCACCCGCTCCGCCTCCCGGTACCCGGTGCCGGGCAGCGGACGGCTGTGCACCGTGCAGACCCTCTCCGCCGGGTCCACCACGACGTACAGCGGGACGCCCGCGGCGGCGTGGAAGCGGTGGCGTTCGGCCCGTTCCGGCGCCGGGAGCACGTCCAGCACCACCAGCGCGTCCACCGCCCGGTAGTGCCCGGCCGGGTCCGGCACCGCCCCGGGTGCGAGCAGCACCAGCGCGGCCGCCCGCCCCTCCAGGCGCACGTCCGCGAGGACGCCGCCGTGGCCGCCCGGCTGCCGCACGAGCTGCTCCCTGGCGGCGGTCACGATCCGCCGCTGCACGTCCGGCATCCTGCTGTCCCTTCCGCTGCGGCGGCCCCCGCGGGCCGCGCGGGGGCCCACGTCCTGGGGCGTGTCCTACGGCCTACGCAGCGTATTCGCCGTGGCGACCGCGCGCAGGACGGCGGCGGCCTTGTTGCGGCATTCGGTGTCCTCGCCGTGCGGGTCGGAGTCGGCCACCACACCGGCGCCGGCCTGGACGTACGCGGTGCCGTCGCGCAGCACCGCGGTGCGGATGGCGATCGCGGTGTCGGAGTCCCCCGCGAAGTCCAGGTAGCCGACGCAGCCGCCGTACAGGCCGCGGCGGGTGGGCTCCAGCTCCTCGATGATCCGCATCGCCCGCGGCTTGGGCGCGCCGGACAGGGTGCCGGCCGGGAAGCAGGCGGTCAGCACGTCGAAGGCGGTCCGTCCCTCGGCGACCTTGCCGGTCACCGTGGAGACGATGTGCATGACGTGGCTGTAGCGCTCGATCTGCATGAAGTCGACGACCTCGACGCTGCCCGGCTCGCAGACCCGGCCGAGGTCGTTGCGCCCGAGGTCGACCAGCATCAGGTGCTCGGCGCGCTCCTTGGGGTCGGCGAGCAGTTCGGCGGCCAGCTCGGCGTCCTCGTGCGGGGTGGCGCCGCGGTGCCGGGTGCCGGCGATCGGGTGCAGCATCGCCGCGCCGTCGGTGACCTTGACCAGGGCCTCCGGGCTGGAGCCGACCACGTCGAAACCGCCCTCGGCGCCGCCGTCCGGGCCGGGGAAGCGGAACAGGTACATGTACGGGCTCGGGTTGGTGGTGCGCAGCACCCGGTAGACGTCGAGCGCGGAGGCCGGGCAGGGCGCCTCGAACCGCTGCGAGGGCACCACCTGGAACGCCTCGCCGGCCCGGATCCGCTCCTTGATCTCCTCCACCGCGGCCCGGTAGGGCTCCCCGCCGAACGGCGAGCGGACCTCGCCGGGGCCGCTCGGGGTGAAGGTGGCCAGGCCCGGGTCGACCGGCTTGAGCAGGTCGGCCTCCATCGCGTCGAGCCGGGCCACGGCGTCCGCGTGGGCCTCGTCGACGCCGCTCGCCAGGTCGTTGTGGTTGACCGCGTTGGCGATCAGCAGCACGGTGCCGTCGGCGTGGTCGAGCACCGCGAGGTCGGTGGCGAGCAGCAGGGTCAGCTCGGGCAGCTTCAGGTCGTCGGGGTTGAGGTCGGGCAGCTTCTCCAGCCGGCGCACCACGTCGTAGCCGAGGTAGCCGACCAGACCGCCGGTGAGCGGGGGCAGGCCGTCGTCGGCGTGGCGCGGGGTGTGCAGGGCCCGCAGCGCGGCGCGCAGCACCTCCAGCGGGTCGCCGGTGGTGGGGATGCCGACCGGCGGGGTGCCGAGCCAGCGGGCCTCGCCGTCCGGTCCCGCGGTCAGGGTGGCGGCGCTGCGTACGCCGACGAAGGAGTAGCGCGACCAGCTGCGGCCCTGCTCGGCGGACTCCAGCAGGAAGGTGCCGGGGCGCTCGGCGGCGAGGCTGCGGTACAGGCCGATCGGGGTGAGGCCGTCCGCGAGGAGCCTGCGGGTGACCGGGATGACCCGGGTGTCGACGGCGAGCTTGCGGAAGGCTTCGAGGTCCATGGCGGGCGGCACCTTACGACGGAGGGACGGAAGGGGTGGGTCGGCCGGGCGGGCGGTCAGCCGAGCGGGAGCACGTCGGCGTCGAAGCAGGTGCGGTCGCCGGTGTGGCAGGCCGCGCCGGTCTGGTCCACCTTGACCAGCAGGGTGTCGCCGTCGCAGTCCAGCGCGACCGACTTGACCTGCTGGACGTGGCCGGAGGTGTCGCCCTTCACCCAGTACTCCCGGCGGCTGCGGCTCCAGTAGGTGCAGCGGCCGGTGGTGAGGGTGCGGTGCAGCGCCTCGTCGTCCATCCAGCCGAGCATCAGCACCTCGCCGGTGTCGTACTGCTGCGCGACGGCCGGGAGCAGGCCGTCCTCGGTGCGCTTGAGCCGGGCGGCGATCTCGGGGGCCAGGGCGGTGGAACCGGGGGCGGCGGGTGTGGTGGACATGGGGCCATTGTGTCAGCCCGGTCCGGGCCGCCGGGCAGCCGTCCGGATCACGGCCGGGCCCCTCCGGCCGCGGCGGACCGGCCCGCCGGGCGCCGGGCCGACCATCCGATCGAACGAGTTGTGGAAACCGCCTGCCGCACGGCCCCGCTCTGCGCCATTCTCGTGGTCATGACCTCCGAGCAGCGCGCTTCCGGACCGGCCGGGCCGCCGGACGACGGCGACGACGACCGCCCCCGCCCGGGGGGCACCTCCGACACCCGGCCGTCCCGGGGCCTGCTGATCGCCGTCGTGGCGGTGCTGGCGGTCCTGCTCGCGGTGGTGGCGACGGTCCTGCTGTGGCCCGAGGACGCGCCGGCGCCCAAGCCGCCGCCGCCCTCCCCCACCACGGCCACCCCGACCCCCACGCCCACACCGACCCCCACCCCGACGCCGACGCCCACGCCGACGCCGACGCCGACCAAGGTGGTGCCGTACAGCTTCTTCCCCGTCGGCAGCTGCCTGGACCACCCGCAGCTGAGCAAGACCGTCACCAAGCCGGAGCCCCGCCCCTGCGAGGAGAAGCACGACGGCGAGGCGATCGCCGACCAGCTGCTGCCCGAGGGGCTGTCCGGCGACTACCAGGTCGCCAACGCGATGCGGGACGGCTGCAAGGAGGCCCAGGCCGCCGCCGAGGCCCGGCAGGGCGGCGGCGGGCCGTACTACAGCTATCCGGTGGGCCCGAGCTACACCTTCTACCAGCAGGGCTGGCGGGACTACACCTGCATCCTGACGGCGAGCAACCGCACCGGCTCCACCAAGCTGACCGGCCAGCTGCGCTGACCCGCCGTCAGCCCGCCGATGGCGGGCGGCGGATCGTCTCGGAGCCGGCACGGATCCAAGGGACAGACCCTAGGGTGGAGGCATGTCGAACCACGCCCACGCCGAGCGCCACCGTCTGGCCGAACTGCTGGCCGCCGCCGGGCCGGACGCGCCCACCCTCTGCGCCGGGTGGTCCACCCGGGACCTCGCCGCCCACCTGGTGATCCGCGAGCGGCGGCCGGACGCCGCCGCCGGCATCCGGATCGGGCCGCTGGCGGGCCGGACCCGCCGGGTGCAGGAGTCGTACGCCGAGCGGCCCTACGAGGAGCTGGTCCGGCTGTTCCGCTCCGGCCCGCCGGTCCTCTCGCTGTTCTCGCTGCCCGGCGCGGACGAGGCGGCCAACACCGTCGAGTACTACGTGCACGCCGAGGACGTCGCCCGGGCCGGTGACGGCCCCGGGCCGCAGCCCGTGCCGCCCGGCCGGGCCGAGGCGCTCTGGCGCCGGCTGCCGCTGATCGCCCGGCTGGAGGCGGGCCGCCGCTCCCCGGTGCGGCTGGAGCTGAGCCGCCCGGACGGCACCGGTCCGACCATCGGCCCGGCCGGCCGGCCGACGGTGCGGATCACCGGGGAGCCGGGCGAGCTGCTGCTCTTCGTCTACGGCCGCGGCGCCCGCGCCGAGCTGACGGTGGACGGCGACCCGGACGCCGTCGAGGCGCTGCGCCACGTGCTGCCGCTCCCGTAGCCGGCCGCCCCGGCTGCGGATGTCGGTGGCGGGGTGCAGACTCGCAGGTGGCAGCGGCCGGGCGGGTACGCCCGCCCGGCCGGTCGTACCCGTCTGCCTGCCTCGAAGGGACGCGACACCATGCTCACCACCGACTTCCCCGCCGGTTCCCCCTGCTGGATCGACCTCGGCAGCCCGGACCCGGCCGCCGCCGCCGCCTTCTACGGCACGGTCTTCGGCTGGACCTTCCGGTCCGCCGGCCCGGAGGCCGGTGGCTACGGCTTCCTCCAGCTGGACGGGAAGACGGCCGCGGCCGTGGGCCCGCTCACCGAGGAGGGCGCGCGGTCCGCCTGGACGACGTACTTCCACGCACCCGACGCCGAGGCCACCTGCACGGCCGTCGAGCGGGCCGGCGGCGCCGTCCGGGTCCCGGCCCTCGACGTGATGGACGCCGGGCGGATGGCCCAGCTGACCGACCCGCAGGGCGCCCGGTTCGCGGTCTGGCAGCCCGCCGCGGTGCCCGGTCTGGACGTCGTCTCCGAGGACGGCGCGCTGATCTGGGTCGAGCTGCACACCAGCCCGGTGGACGCGGGCTTCGCCTTCTACCGGACGGTGTTCGGCTGGCGCTCCGAGGACTTCCCCGCGCCCGGTATGACGTACAAGGTGGTCTCCCCGGCCGGGGGCGACCTGCGGGCCACCTCCTTCGGCGGCATCGCCCCGGTGCTGGACGAGGCCCAGCCGCCCAGCTGGACGCCGTACTTCGGCGCCTCCGACGTGGACGGCGTGGTCTCCCGGGCCACCGGCGCCGGCGGCACCGTGCTGATGGGCCCGGAGGACGTCCCGGACGTCGGCCGGCTCGCCTGGCTGGCCGACCCGTTCGGCGCCCCGTTCGCGCTGATCAAGGGCGAGCCGCCGAAGGATTCCTGACCGCTTCCACGGCCCCGCCCCCTGCGCTATCTTCGCGGACGAGCAGCGCAGGGGGTGGGCCGTGCGGCACGCGGGAGCGGACGGGGGCTGGCCCGAGGGCACCCTGCTGGCCGAGCTGCGCCGCGACGGTTCGCCCGCCGCGCTCGCCGCCGAGCGGGCCGTCCTGCGGCTGGGCACCCGGCGCGCCCACGCCCACGGCGAGACGCTGATCCTCGACCGGGACCTCGGCGGCTTCGTCCTGCTGCTGCTGACCGGCTTCGCCAAGGCCACCGTCGAGGACACCGCGGGCGCGACCGCCCTGCTGGACGTCCGCGCGTACGGGGACGTGGTCGGCGAGGCGGCCGCCCTCGACGGCCGACCCCGCTCGGCGACCGTGACCGCGGCCGGACCGGTCACCGTGCGCCGGATCTCCCAGCCCGACTGGCTGCACTGGCTCGGCGCCCACGCCCCGGCCGGCATCGCCCTGAGCCGCTGCCTGGTGCACCGCGGCCGGGTCACCACCCGCCGGCTGGTCGGCCTCGCCTCCGAGCCCGTGCTGCAGCGGCTCGCCGGCCAGCTCGCCGACCTGGCCCGGCGGTACGGCACCACCGGCCCGCACGGCACCGGCATCACGGTGCGCCCGCGGCTGACCCAGGCCGAGCTGGCCGCCCTGACCGGCGCCGGCGAGCGCCGGGTCCACCACGCGCTGCACGAGCTGGCCGGCCGGGGCCTGATCCGGCTGGGCCGGCGCAGCACCACCGTGCTCTCGCTGCCCGGCCTGCTGGAGCTCGCCGAGGACGCCCGGCCGGCTAGCGGACCGGGTGCCCGGCCTCCCGCAGCGCGTCCTTGACCTCGCCGATCCGCAGGTCGCCGAAGTGGAAGACGCTGGCGGCCAGCACCGCGTCCGCGCCCGCCTCCACCGCCGGGGCGAAGTCGGCGAGCTTGCCGGCCCCGCCGGAGGCGATCACCGGCACCGACACGCTCTTGCGGACGGCCCGGATCAGCTCCAGGTCGTAGCCGTCCTTGGTGCCGTCGGCGTCCATCGAGTTGAGCAGGATCTCGCCCGCGCCCAGCTCGGCGGCGCGCCCGGCCCACTCGACGGCGTCCAGGCCGGTGCCCTTGCGGCCGCCGTGCGTGGTGACCTCGAAGCCGGAGGCGGTTTCGGTGCCCTCGGGGCAGCGGCGGGCGTCCACCGAGAGCACCAGCACCTGGCGGCCGAACCGCTGGGCGATCTCCCGGACCAGCTCGGGCCGGGCGATGGCGGCGGTGTTCACGCCGACCTTGTCGGCACCGGCCCGCAGCAGCTTGTCGACGTCCTCGACGGCGCGGATGCCGCCGCCGACGGTCAGCGGGATGAAGACCTGCTCGGCGGTGCGGCGCACCACGTCGTAGGTGGTCTCGCGGTCGCCGGAGGAGGCGGTGATGTCGAGGAAGGTCAGCTCGTCGGCGCCCTCGGCGTCGTAGAGCTTGGCCATCTCGACCGGGTCCCCGGCGTCGCGCAGGTTCTGGAAGTTGACGCCCTTGACCACGCGGCCGGCGTCGACGTCCAGGCAGGGGATGACACGTACTGCGAGGGTCACGGCTGATTGCCTTCCAGAGCTTCCAGGGTTGCGGCGAGTCCGGCGCGGTGGGCGTCGAGTTCGGTCTCGACGAGCATCCGCGAGTCGACCAGGCTCTCGACCACCACCACGGCGGCCGCCGGGCGCACCGCGCCGAAGAGCTCGTGGTGGGCGCGGCCCGCCGCGTCGATGTCACGGGCGTGGGTGAGGTACATCCGGGTGCGGACCACGTCGTCCGCCGTCAGACCGTACGCGGCCAGGGCCTCCAGCGCGTTGCCGAAGGCGGCCTTCGCCTGCTCGTAGGGGTCGCCCTCGCCGGACAGCACCCCGTCCACCAGCGGCCGGGCACCGGCCACGTGGACGTGGTCCCCGGCGGCGACCGCCTGCGACGCGCCGAGGAGGTCCTCCCAGTGCGAGAACCCGCCGACCCGGCCGCGTACGATCCGACGTTCCGTCATCCCGAAACCGCCTCCAACGCCTCTCCGAGGGTGAACTTCTGCTCGTAGAGTGCCTTGCCCACGATGGCGCCCTCGACTCCCTCGCCGACCAGGCCGGCGATCGCCCGCAGGTCGTCCAGCGAGGAGACACCGCCGGAGGCCACCACCGGCCGGTCGGTGGCGGCGCAGACGTCGCGCAGCAGCTGCAGGTTGGGGCCGGTCAGGGTGCCGTCCCGGTTGACGTCGGTGACCACGTAGCGGGCGCAGCCCTCGGCGTCGAGGCGGGCCAGCACGTCGAAGAGCTGGCCGCCCTCGCTGGTCCAGCCGCGGCCGCGCAGCGTGGTGCCGACCACGTCCAGGCCGACGGCGATCCGCTCGCCGTGCTCGGCGATGGCCTTGGCGACCCACTCGGGGCTCTCCAGGGCGGCGGTGCCGAGGTTGACCCGGGTGCAGCCGGTGGCCAGGGCGGCGGCCAGCGACGCGTCGTCGCGGATGCCGCCGGACAGCTCGACCTTGATGTCCAGGGTCTCGGTGATCTCGCGCACCAGGTCCCGGTTGGAGCCGGTGCCGAAGGCGGCGTCGAGGTCGACCAGGTGCAGCCACTCGGCGCCGGCGTCCTGCCAGGCGAGGGCGGCGGCGAGCGGCTCGCCGAAGGAGGTCTCGGTGCCGGAGGCGCCCTTGACCAGGCGGACGGCCTGGCCGTCCCGGACGTCGACGGCGGGCAGCAGTTCGAGGCGGCTCATGATCTGAAACTCTTCCGTCGTCAGAGGGTGCTGACCCAGTTGGTCAGCAGGGCGGCGCCGGCGTCGCCGGACTTCTCGGGGTGGAACTGGGTGGCCCACAGCGGACCGTTCTCGACGGCCGCGACGAACGGCTGCCCGTGGGTGGCCCAGGTGACCAGCGGCGGGTTGATCCGCGCGCTGTGCGCCTCCAGCTCCCAGCTGCGCACCCCGTAGGAGTGGACGAAGTAGAAGCGGGTGTCCGCGTCCAGGCCGGCGAACATCCGGCTGCCCTCGGGGGCGTCGACGGTGTTCCAGCCCATGTGCGGCACGACCGGCGCCTCCAGCGGCTCCACCGTGCCCGGCCACTCGTCGCAGCCGGCGGTCTCCACGCCGTGCTCGACGCCCTTCTCGAACAGGATCTGCATGCCGACGCAGATGCCCATGACCGGCCGGCCGCCGGCCAGCCGGCGCCCGATGATCCAGTCCCCGCGGACCGACTTCAGACCGCGCATGCAGGCCTCGAAGGCGCCGACGCCGGGGACGAGCAGACCGTCGGCGTCCATCGCGGCCTGGTAGTCGGAGGTGACGGTGACGTTCGCCCCGGTCCGCTCCAGGGCGCGCTGCGCCGAGCGGAGGTTGCCCGAGCCGTAGTCGAGCACCACGACGTTCTTGCCCATGTTCAGGTGTCCAGTCTTTCGTTCGCTCGACGGTTACAGGCGCATGAGGCCCGAGCCCAGGCACATCACCGCGCCCAGCGCGAGCACGAGGATGACGCCCTTGGACTGCTTCTGCTTCCAGAACGAGATGACCCCGCCGGTCAGGAAGAGCCCGGCGAAGATGAGGACGATCGCGGCCTTGCTCACAGCGCACCCTTGGTCGACGGGAGGATGCCGGCCGCGCGCGGGTCGCGCTCGGCGGCGTAGCGCAGGGCCCGGGCCAGCGCCTTGAACTGGCACTCCACGATGTGGTGCGCGTTGCGCCCGTACGGCACGTGGACGTGCAGGGCGATCCGGGCCTGGGCCACGAAGGACTCCAGGATGTGCCGGGTCATGGTGGTGTCGTAGGTGCCGATCATCGGCGCCATCTTCTCCGGCTCGCTGTGCACCAGGTAGGGGCGGCCGGAGAGGTCGACGGTCACCTGGGCGAGCGACTCGTCCAGCGGCACGGTGCAGTTGCCGAACCGGTAGATGCCGACCTTGTCGCCGAGCGCCTGCTTGAAGGCGGCGCCGAGCGCGAGGGCGGTGTCCTCGATGGTGTGGTGGGTGTCGATGTGCAGGTCGCCGTCGGTCTTCACGGTGAGGTCGAAGAGGCCGTGGCGCCCGAGCTGGTCGAGCATGTGGTCGTAGAAGCCGACCCCCGTGGAGATGTCGGTCTTGCCGGTGCCGTCCAGGTCTATCTCGACCAGGACGGAGGTCTCCTTGGTGGTGCGCTCGACGCGTCCGATGCGGGTCATTCGGGGTTACAGCTCCTTGATCACGGTGGCGACGGCGTCCAGGAAGGCGTCGTTCTCGGCGGGGGTGCCGGCGGTGACGCGCAGCCAGCCGGGAACGCCGTTGTCACGGACCAGGACGCCGTGGTCGAGGATGGCCTGCCAGACGGCGTGGGTGTCGGCGAAGCGGCCGAACTGGACGAAGTTGGCGTCCGAGTCGGTCACCTCCAGGCCGAGCCCGCGCAGCGCCTCGACCAGCCGGTCGCGCTCGTCCTTGAGCCGGCCGACGTAGCCGAGCAGGGTGTCGGTGTGCTCCAGGCAGGCCAGTGCGGTCGCCTGGGTGACGGCCGACAGGTGGTAGGGCAGGCGGACCAGCTGCACCGCGTCCACCACCGCCGGGTCGGCGGCGAGGTAGCCCAGGCGCAGCCCGGCCGCGCCGAAGGCCTTGGACATGGTGCGCGAGACCACCAGGTTGGGGCGGCCCCCGATCAGCGACAGCAGCGAGGCGCGGTGCGAGAACTCGACGTAGGCCTCGTCGACCACCACCAGGCTGGGCCGGGCGGCCTGCGCGGCCTCGTACAGCCGCAGCACGGTGCCGGCGTCCACGGCGGTGCCGGTCGGGTTGTTCGGCGAGCAGACGAACACCACGTGCGGGCGGTGCTCGGCGATCGCCGCGACGGCCGCGTCCAGGTCGATGGTGAAGTCGGCGTTGCGCGGGCCGGAGATCCAGCCGGTGCCGGTGCCGCGGGAGATCAGCGCATGCATCGAGTACGAGGGCTCGAAGCCGAGGGCGGTGCGGCCGGGGCCGCCGAAGGTCTGCAGCAGCTGCTGCAGCACCTCGTTGGAGCCGTTGGCGGCCCAGACGTTCGCCCGGGCGACGGTGTGGCCGGTGGTGCGGGTGAGGTACGCCGCCAGGCCGTCGCGCAGCTCGACCGCGTCCCGGTCGGGGTAGCGGTTGAGGTCGCGGGCGGCCTCGGCGACCCGCTCGGCGATCCGGGCGACCAGCTCCTCGGGGAGCGGGTACGGGTTCTCGTTGGTGTTCAGCTGGACCGGGACGTCGAGCTGCGGGGCGCCGTAGGGCGACTGGCCGCGCAGCTCGTCCCGGACGGGGAGGTCGTCGATCTTCGTCACGCGCCCGGCACACTCCATCCGAATCGGGCCTTGATCGCGTCGCCGTGACCGGGCAGGTCCTCGGCGTCCGCCAGGTTGACGACGTGCTCGGCGATGCCGGCCAGCGCCTCGCGGTCGTACTCGACGACCTGGACGCCGCGCAGGAAGGTCTGCACGGACAGCCCCGAGGAGTGGCAGGCGCAGCCGCCGGTGGGCAGCACGTGGTTGGAGCCGGCCGCGTAGTCGCCGAGCGAGACCGGGGTGAACCGGCCGAGGAAGATCGCGCCGGCGTTGCGGACCTTCGCGGCGACGGCGTGCGGGTCCCGGGTCTGAATCTCCAGGTGCTCGGCCGCGTAGGCGTTGACCACGGTCAGGCCCTGCTCCAGGTCGTCGACCAGGATGATGCCGGACTGCCGGCCGCCCAGCGCCTCGGCCACCCGCTCGCTGTGCCGGGTGCGGGCGACCTGCGCCTTCAGCTCGGCCTCGACCGCGTCGGCCAGCGCCACCGAGTCGGTGACCAGCACCGAGCCGGAGGTCGGGCCGTGCTCGGCCTGGCTGATCAGGTCGGCGGCGACGTCCACCGGGTCGGCGCTGTCGTCGGCGAGGACGGCGATCTCGGTCGGGCCGGCCTCCGAGTCGATGCCGATCCGCCCGGCGAAGTAGCGCTTGGCGGCGGCCACGTAGATGTTGCCGGGGCCGGTGACCATGTTCACCGGCTCGCACTCCTCGGTGCCGAGCGCGAACATGGCGACCGCCTGGGCGCCGCCGACCGCGTACACCTCGGTGACGCCGAGCAGCGCGCAGGCCGCCAGAATGGTCGGGTGCACCCGGCCGCCGAAGGCCTTCTGCGGCGGGGAGGTCACCGCGATGCCGCGCACGCCCGCCTCCTGGGCCGGCACCACGTTCATCACAACGGAGGACGGGTAGACGGCCAGACCGCCCGGCACGTACAGCCCGACCCGGTCGACCGGCACCCAGCGCTGGGTCACCCTGCCGCCCGGCACCACCTGGGTGGTGTGCCCCTCGCGGCGCTGGTCCCCGTGCACGATGCGGGCGCGGCGGATCGACTCCTCCAGCGCGGCGCGCACCTTCGGGTCCAGCCCCTCCAGGGCCTCGGAGATCTGCCCGGCCGGCACCCGGGTGGTCTCCAGCCGCACGCCGTCGAAGCGTTCGGTGATCTCGATCAGCGCCGCGACCCCGCGATGATGCACGTCCTCGGCGATCGGACGCACCTTCTCCAGGGCGGCCGCGACGTCGAAGTCGGCACGGGGCAGCAGGTCGCGCGGGTCGTCGAGCGAGCCGCGCAGATCGATTCGAGAGATCACGCCACCCAGTGTAAGGAGTGGCCGGAACCGGCGGTCCCGCATTTCAGTCCGTGATACGAAGGGCGAGACGGCCGGGGGAGGCCGGGGACGACTGGGGGGAACCGTGACGGATCGGGCACCGGACGACTGGACGGCGGCCGAGCAGGCGCTCTGGCACGCGTTCCGACACGGCCGGATCCACGATCTGCGCACCGGCGACGCGGCCGAGGACGACCCGTTCGGCGCGGCCGCCTGGGGCCGCGGGCGGACGGTCCGCGCCCAGGTGCTCTCCCGTCTGCTGCTGGACGGGCCCGCCGCCGTCCCCGGCCGGGTCGCCTCGCTCAAGCTCACCGGCGCCCTGGTCACCGGGCCGCTGCGGCTGGCCGGCGGGACCATCGGGCACTACGTCGAACTGCACGACTGCCGCTTCGAGCAGAAGATCCTCATGTCCGAGGCCGAGGCCGGCACCCTGCGCCTGGTCGGCTGCCTGGTCCCCCGCCTGGAGGCCTCCCGGCTGGTCACCTCCGGGGACCTCCACCTGGCCCGCTGCCGCATCCCGCAGGGCGTCCGGCTCACCGACGCCCGGATCGGCACCGACCTGCTGCTCAACCAGGCCGTCCTGGGCGGCGACCGGTTCGGCCGGGCGCTGTCCGCCGACGGCCTGGCCGTCAGCCAGGACTTCGAGGCCGAGCGGCTGGAGTCGGTCGGCGAGGTCAGCCTGCGCACCGCCCGGATCGGCGGCCGGCTCTCGCTGCGCGGCGCCCTGCTGCGGGCCGTCCCGGACAACCCCAACGCGCTCAACGCCCCCCGGATCACCGTCGGCCACACGCTGTACCTCAGCAGCTCCGCCGACCGCGGCTGGACCGACTCGCAGTCCTACTACGGCTCCGGCTACGGCCAGGTGGTCCCGCCGACCGCCGCCAGCACGCCGTTCCGCGCGTACGGGCGGGTCCGGCTCTCCGACGGCCGGTTCGAGAACGCCTGCCTGATCTCCGGCGCCGAGTTCCACCTCGGCGAGGGCGACGAACTGGCCCTGCGCCGGATCCAGACCCCCGAGCTGCGGTTCACCTGCCGCACCCCGCCCACCGGCACCGTGGCGCTCTCCCGCGCCCGGATCGGCAACCTCGTCGACGCCCCCGACGCCTGGCCGCAGGGCAGGCACCTCGGCCTCACCGGCTTCACCTACGAGTGCCTGCGCCCGGCCGCGCCGTTCACCGTCCAGCAGCGGATCGCCTGGCTGGAGAGCGCCTCGGTGGACTTCCAGCCCGAGTCCTACGAGCAGCTCGCCGCCGCGCTGCGCCGCGACGGCGCGGACGACGACGCCCGCACGGTGCTCTACGCCAAGCAGCGCCGGCGCCGGCGCACCCTGCCGCTGCCGGCCCGGATCTGGGGCCGGGTCCAGGACGCCACCGTCGGCTACGGCTTCCGCCCCGGCCGGGCGGCGCTGTGGCTGCTGCTCGCCTGGGCGCTCGGCAGCCTCTACTTCGCCACCCACGCCCTCCAGCCGCTCAAGGCCGACGAGCGCCCGCACTGGAACCCGGTGCTGTACGCGCTCGGCCAGCTGCTGCCGGTCGTCGACCTCGGCCAGAGCGGCTGGAACCCCGGCGGCACCGCCCAGTGGGTCTCCTCCGGCCTGGTGATCGTCGGCTGGGTGCTCGCCACCACGGTCGCCGCCGGCGCCAGCCGGATGCTCCAGCGCGGCTAGCGCGGCCCGCGCGGCCAGGGCCGTGAAGGCCCGGCCGGTCCGGGGAACTACGCTGTCCGCCGTGACAGAACGGCTTCCGCTCTTCCCGCTGAACACCGTGCTCTTCCCGGGCCTGGTGATGCCCCTGAACGTCTTCGAGGAGCGCTACCGCCGTCTGGTCGCCGATCTGCTGGAGCAGCCCGAGGACCGGCCGCGCCGCTTCGGCGTGCTCGCCATCAAGGACGGCCGCGAGGTCGCCCCGGTCCGCCCCGAGGACGGCCCGGCCGGCCCGCTGGACGGCCTCGGCACCGCCACCGGGGACCCGCTGGAGGCGCTCCACCACATCGGCTGCGTCGCCGACATCACCTCCGTCCAGACGCAGCCCGACGGCCGGTACGAGCTGCTGGTCACCGGTACCGCCCGGTTCCGGCTGCGGTCCGTCGACGTCGGCGGCCCGTACCTCACCGGCGAGACCGAACCCGTCGAGGAGCGCACCGGCGAGGGTTCCGGCGCGCTCGCCGCCGAGGTCGAGCGGATCTTCCGCACCTACCAGCGCCGGCTCGCCGGCGCCCGGGAGGCCAGCACCGTCGGCCGCCAGGAGCTGCCCGAGGACCCCCAGGTGCTGTCCTACCTGGTCGCCGCGGCCGCCGTCCTGGAGGTCCCGCTGAAGCAGCGGCTGCTCGCCTGCCCCGACAACGCCCAGCGGCTGCGCGCCGAGCTCGACCTGCTGCGCCGCGAGACGGCGGTGCTCGGCTGGCTGCCGTCGCTGCCCGCCGTCCACCTCACCCGCCAGTCCTTCAGCCCCAACTGACGACGGAGCCCCCCGTGGCCAAGAAGCCGAAGAAGGGCGGTCAGGGCACGCCCGCGACGGTCGCCCTGGAGACCGCCGCCGTGCCGTTCACCGTCCACTCCTACGCGCACGACCCGGCCGCCGCCTCCTACGGCGGCGAGGCCGCCGAGGCGCTCGGCGTCCCGGCCGAGCGGGTGTTCAAGACGCTGGTCGCCGATGTCGACGGCGTCCTCACCGTCGGCGTCGTCCCGGTCACCGGGCAGCTCGACCTCAAGGCCCTGGCCGCGGCGGTCGGCGGCAAGCGCGCCGCGATGGCCGACCCGGCCGCCGCCGAGCGCAGCAGCGGCTACGTCCTCGGCGGCATCTCCCCGCTGGGCCAGCGCCGCCCCCTGCGCACCGTCGTCGACGCCAGCGCCCTCACCCACCCCACCGTCTACGTCTCCGCCGGCCGCCGCGGCCTCGAAGTCGAACTCGCCCCCGCGCACCTCGTCGCCCTCACCGACGCCCGCACCGCCCCCATCGCCCGCTGAACCGCCCGGGGCGGACGCGGCGGGGGCGCGGGGCGCGGCCCGGGATCCGGCGCCGCACCGCCCCCGTCCGGCCCGGCGGGTGTCCTCAGCCCTCCCGCCGTTCCTCCGCCGCAGCCCCGGCGTCCACCGCCACGGGCCCCGGCATCCAGTACGGCGGCGGGTCCTCCTCGCGTTTGCCGAACGCCGCCGACAGCGCCAGCAGCACCACCATCGCCGCCATCGGCCACGCCAGCACCGCCCCGTAGGCCCCGAGGTCGATGTCCGCCTGGAAGTGCCCGCCGTTGCCGACCCGCCGCGCCTCGGCGACCAGGTCGCTGCCCGGCCCGAGCCACCGCCCCAGCCCCCAGGCCCCCACCGACGCGAGCAGCCCGCCGACCGCCAGCCCGACCGCCACGGCGATCCCGCCGCCGCGCTTGCGGGTGACCAGGAACGCGCCCAGCGCGGTCAGCAGGCCCATCCCCAGCCCGATCAGCACGAACACGCTGTCGGCCCCGGCCCGCTGCTCCCCCTCCGGGTCCCCGTAGAGGATCTTGTTGCCGTCCACCACCAGCGGCACCCTGGGCGCCAGCCAGGCCCACAGCCCGCCCATCACGACCCCCAGCACCAGGCAGGCCAGCACCGTGGCCGCCCCGACCCTCAGCTCGGGCAGCAGCCGCTGCACCGGCGGCTCCGCGGGCCGCGCCCCGCCCAGCAGGTCCGGCCCCGGCGGCAGTGCGTACGGATCACGTGGGGCGTTCGGAGCGGGCACGGCGTCCGCCGGGGCGGCGTCCGCGGGATCCGGAGGTGTGTTCGGTACGGTCACGCCCCCATCGTTTCACGGTCGGCGGCCCCGCGGCCCGGCCACCCACCGACCGGGCGGCCGGACGCCCGGCCCGGTCCGGCTACCGCCGGGTCGCCCGCCGGTACGCCCAGGTGGCGACGGCCAGCGACACCACGCCCACCCCCGCGCACACCGCGAGGTCCCCGAGCACCGCCGCCCAGTCCGGCGACGGCCGGAACGTGCGGGCGAACGCCTCCACCGCGTAGGTGGACGGCAGCAGGTCGCGCAGCCACAGCACCGGCTGCGGCAGGTGGTCCACCGGCAGGACGCCGAGCAGCAGCGCCGCCGACATGCCCAGCTGCCCGAGCATGGTGGCGATCTCCTGCTTGGGCGCGAGCAGCCCGCAGGCCGCGCCGAGCCCGGAGAGCGCCGCCCCGGCCAGCGGCACCACCGCGAGCAGCACCCACAGCTGCCCGAGCGGCAGCCCGAACATCACCGCGCCGACCCCCGCGGTGACCAGCGTCCCGGGCAGGGTGAACGAGGCGAACGCGGCGGCCGCGCCGAGCACCACGGAGGCGGCCGGCACCGGCAGCGTCGCGTAGTGGTCCAGCCCGCCGCTGGCCCGCAGCCGGCCGAAGTACTGGGCGAGCAGGTTGAGCGCCACGAAGGCGACCACCAGCACGCTGGAGCCGGACACCACGTACCGGGCGGCCGAGGTCTGCCCGGCGTCGACGACGCCCCGCATCATCACCAGGATGCCGAGCGACTGGAAGGTGGCCACGAACAGCAGCGGGATCCGCGCCACCCGGGCGCGGGCGAGCTGCGCCCGGTAGACGGCGGCGAGGGCGGGCAGCAGCCGGGCGGCCGGGGCGAGCGGGGCGGGCCCGCCGGCCGCGTCCGGGGTGGTCCGCGGCGGTGCCGAGAGCAGCGTCACTTGGCCAGTCCTCCGTGGCGGCCGCCCAGCTTGAGGTAGGCGTCCTCAAGGCTCGGGGTGGCCAGGGTGAAGTCGTCCAGGGCGGCGAAGGCCGGGCCGGTGGTGACGGCGGCGACCAGTTCGCGGGCCTGCTCGGGGGTGGTGCGCACGGTCCAGCGGCGGCCGGTGCGCTCGGCCCGTTCGGCGAGCGCCGCCACCGCGGGGACGGCCAGCGGGGCCTCGTCCCGCCAGACCAGGTCGAGCCGGACGTCACCGTCGACCAGCGCCTTCAGGCCGCCGGGGGTGTCGCAGGCGATCACCCGGCCGTCGTCGATCACGGCGACCCGGTCCAGCACGGTCTCCGCCTCGATCACGTTGTGGGTGACCAGCAGCACGGTGGTGGAGCGCTCGGCCCGGCGGCGTTCGACCGCCGACCAGACGGCGCGCCGGGCGACCGGGTCCATGCCGGTGGTGGGCTCGTCCAGGACGAGCAGCGGGCGGTCGCCGACCAGGGCGGCGGCGAAGCAGGCGAGCCGGCGCTGACCGCCGGAGAGCTTGGCGAGCGGCCGGTGGGCGAGCGGTTCCAGGGCGAGCTCGGCGATCACCTCGTCGGCGGCGGCGCGGGCCGCCGCCCGGCTCAGGCCGCGCAGCCGCCCGGTGGTTTCGGCGGCGAGGGCGACGGTCAGCTCGTCGAGCGCGGTGGACTCCTGGCCGAGGTAGCCGAGCAGCCGGGCGGCGCGCTCGGGGTGCCGGACCACGTCGTGGCCGAGGATCTCGATGCTGCCGGAGTCGGGGCGCAGCAGTCCGGTGAGCTGGCGGACCAGGGTGGACTTGCCCGCGCCGTTGGGTCCGAGCAGGCCGAAGATCTCACCCTGCCGGACGGTCAGGGTGATGCCGTCGTTGGCCCGGATCCCGGTGGCGGAGGCGCCGCGCCCGGCGCGGTACGTCCGGACGAGGTCGCGTACGGCACAGCACGGCGAGGTCTCCTGGGGTGCCCGCCCTGCCGACTCACTCACGACCGAAGACTCTACGCGGTGCAACGGGCGAACCGGACAACGGGGCCCCGCCCGGCCGCCCGGCCCGGTCAGTCGTCGACGACCACGTCCCCGCCGGGGACGCGGGCGGCGAGCTCCTTCCAGAAGCCCGCCCGGATCGCGTAGCGGTCGTGCTCGTCGATCTGGTCGTCCTTGTGGGCGAGCAGCCCGAAGCGGGCGGCGTAGCGCAGCAGCTCGCCGTCGACCCGGTGCGGGATGCGCGGGTAGCCGGGCCACAGGACGGTGAGCCGTTCGGCGTCGCCGACCCGGCTGGTCCAGCGGCGGGCGAAGACCTGGCCGACCTCGTGGGCGTCGCCGCCGATGGAGGTGATGTCCTCCTCGCGGTCGGCCCAGCGCTGCTCGGCGGTGGTGAGCTGGGCGAGGGTGGGCAGGCCGTCGCCGGCGGTGCCGGCGGGCTCGGCGGCCGGCCGGTCGATCCAGCCCCGGTCGGAGGACCAGCGCAGCACCGGGCCGTTCTGCTGGTGGCCGTTCTGCTGGCCGTTCTGGTGCTGGGCGACGGCGGCCTGGCGGTCGGCGCTGCGCCCGGCGAGGTCCTTGGGGGTGGGGACGACCTTGAGTCCGGCGGCGGCCGGCTGGGGGCCCCCGTTGACGGCGGGGACGGCCGTGGCGGCGGGGACGGCCGTGGCGGCGGTGACGGCGACGGCGGGTTCGTCCTCGGCGGGACGGCCGGGCACCTGGGCCGCGGGCAGCGGGCCGGGCAGGGCGCCGGGGGGTGCCGCGGGCGGCGCGGCGAGGATCTTGGCGATGTCGTGCCGGGCCCCGGGGCCGGGGAAGACGCTGGAGGTGTCGCGGAGGCTGAACGACCCCTCGATCCACTCGCGGTCCAGCACCCGCCGCTCGTCGGCCTCGCCGACGAGGTCCTCGGACTGGTTGAAGTCGCCGTCGGCGGCCTGCAGCGCCCAGAGGTGGACGACGACGCCGTGCTCCTTGGCGGACATCATGCCGGGCAGCAGATCGCCGTCGCCGGTGATCAGCACGACCTCGGCGCAGGCCCGGTTGCGGGCGAGTTCGGAGAGTTCGGCGTGCATCGCGGCGTCGACGCCCTTCTGCACCCAGCGGCCCTCGGCCCGGGTGAGCGCGCCGAGCCGGACGGTGACCCGGGGCAGCACCCGCAGCCGCCGGTGCTCGGGCATCGGGCGCCGTTCGGGCGCGGCGTCGAACCAGTAGATCCGCAGCAGCGGCAGGCCGGTCTCGGCCTCGGCGCGCTCGCGCAGGGCGGCGATCAGCGCGGTGTGGTCGACGGTGACCTTGGAGCGGGAGGGGTCACCGGCGAGCAGGCTCGCGGCGGCGCCCAGCAGGTATCCGGCGTCCACAAGGACGACACAGCGGTCCATCGCGCACCTCTTTCCGCTCGCCCTCGGGTGGGGCTCCGCCGGGGCCGACGGTGCCGGGGTGGGCGCGGTGCGCCCGGCCCGGACGGAGTGGGGTGAGGGGGTGCCCGCAACCGCCCGATCGTTGCGTCACCTTTTTCCCCGCGATCAGCCCCCCGAACCTCGGGCCGCCTCCGGCTTTCCCGCGCGCGGCACGAGGGACCCCGTCCGCTCCCGGACGGGGCCCCTCACGGTGCGTGTGCGGCCGCTCAGCCCTTGAGCTCGGCGGCGACCAGCTCGGCCAGCTGGACGGCGTTGAGCGCGGCGCCCTTGCGCAGGTTGTCGTTGGAGACGAACAGCGACAGGCCGTTCTCCACCGTCTCGTCGACGCGGATCCGGCCGACGTAGCTCGGGTCCTGGCCGGCGGCCTGGAGCGGGGTGGGGATCTCGCTCAGCTCGACGCCCGGGGCGCCGGTGAGCAGCTCGGCCGCGCGCTCGGGGCTGATCGGGCGCTCGAAGCGGGCGTTGATCTGCAGCGAGTGGCCGGAGAAGACCGGGACGCGCACGCAGGTGCCGGCCACCTTGAGCTCGGGGATGCCGAGGATCTTGCGGCTCTCGTGGCGCAGCTTCTGCTCCTCGTCGGTCTCGTTGGAGCCGTCCTCGACGATCGAGCCGGCCAGCGGGACGACGTTGAAGGCGATCGGGCGGCGGTAGACCTTGGGCTCGGGGAAGTCCACGGCGGAGCCGTCGTGGGCGAGCGCGGCGGCGCCGTCCACGACCTTGGCGGCCTGGTCCTGGAGCTCGGCCACGCCGGCCACGCCGCTGCCGGAGACGGCCTGGTAGGTGGAGACGACGAGGGCGGCGAGGCCGGCCTCCTCGTGCAGCGGGCGCAGCACGGGCATGGCGGCCATCGTGGTGCAGTTCGGGTTGGCGATGATGCCCTTGGGGCGGTTCGCGATCGCCTCGGGGTTGACCTCGGAGACGACCAGCGGGACCTCGGGGTCGCGGCGCCAGGCGGAGGAGTTGTCGATGACGACGGCGCCGGCGGCGGCGGCCTTGGGGGCGAGCGCCTTGGAGGTGGCGCCGCCGGCCGAGAAGATCACGATGTCCAGGCCGGCGTAGTCGGCCGTGGCCGCGTCCTCGACGGTGACCTCGGTGCCCTTCCAGGGCAGCGTGCGCCCGGCCGAGCGGGCCGAGGCGAACAGCCGCAGCTGCTCCACCGGGAGGTCGCGCTGGGCCAGGATCTCGCGGACCACGCCGCCGACCTGGCCGGTGGCCCCGACAATGCCGATCTTCATCCGACTACTCCTCATTGATCTTGCTACTCACAGCCGCACTCCGCCCATCATGCCTTGTCACAGCGATCGGACGGCCTTGCATTCCATCCTGCGGACCCTAGTGGTCCAGACCACTCGCCAGTTCCAGCGCCCGCGCGACCTCGTCCGGCCCGGCCGGCAGCAGCGGCAGCCGGACGTCCGGCGTCGGGATCAGTCCCTGCGCGTGCAACACGCCCTTGACCACCGCCGGGTTCGGTGCGGCGAAGGCCGCCACCGCCAGGGCGGTCAGCCGGTGGCCCAGCTCCCGGGCGCGGGTCACGTCCCCGGAGCGCCACGCCCCGGCCAGCTCCACGAAGCGCGCGGTGGCCAGGTGCGCCGAGGCCAGGATGCCGCCGGCCGCGCCCAGCGCCAGCAGCGGCGCCAGGACGGCGTCGTCCCCGCCCAGCACCGAGAACCCCTGCGGCGCGGCGGCCAGCAGCTCCACCGCCGCCTGGTCCACCCCGCCGGTCGCGTACTTGACGCCCACCACGTTCGGCAGCGCGGCCAGCTCCAGCAGCGCGGCGCCGGACAGCGCCTGCCCGGTCCGGTACGGGATGTGGTAGATCACCAGCGGCACCGAACTGGCCTCGGCCAGCGCCCGGAAGTGCGCGACCGTCCCGGCCTCGCCCGGCCGGACGAAGGACGGCACCGTCACCAGGGCACCCGCCGCCCCCGGCACCCGCGCGGCCAGGGCGGCCAGCTCCCCGGCGGCCGCGGCGGTGCCCGGCCCGCCCGCGCCGACCAGCAGCGGCACCCCACGCGCCGCGCAGACCGACGCGCAGACCTCGGTGACCGCGCGCCGCTCGTCCGCGCTCAGCGCGGCCGGCTCGCCGGTGGTCCCGAGCGCGACCAGCCCGGCCGCGCCGTCGTCCAGCACCCGTCCCGCCAGCTTCTCCAGCGCGTCCAGCGCCACCGAGCCGTCGGCGGCGAACGGGGTGACCAGCGGGATGAGAATGCCTTCGAGTTCCATGCCCACGATCCTCGGGGCCGCCGATCCCCCAGGTCCAGTTCACGTTTCCGAAGCTTCTCGTAAGCTGAGCCGATGCTCGACGTCCGACGCCTGCGCCTGCTGCGCGAACTCGCCCACCTCGGCACCATCGCCGCCGTCGCCGAGGCGCTCAGCTTCAGCCCTTCGGCGGTCTCCCAGCAGCTGTCCGTCCTGGAGAAGGAGGCCGGCGTCCCGCTGCTGGAACGCACCGGCCGCCGGGTCACCCTCACCCCGGCCGGGCGCAACCTGGTCCGGCACGCCGAGGCCGTGCTCGAACGCCTGGAGCAGGCGGACGCCGAACTCGCGCACGCCCGCGAGGGACTGGCCGGCCCGCTGCGGATCGGCACCTACCCGTCGGCGGCCCGCGCGATCATCCCCGCCGTCCTCGCCGAACTCGCCGGCTGGCACCCGGGCCTGGAACCGATGGTGACCGAGGTCGACCCGGCCGCGGTGGCGGCGGCGCTGCGGGCGGGCGAGCTGGACGTGGCGCTGGTGCACGAGTACGACCTGGTGCCCGCCGACCCGGAGCCCGGCCTGGCCGTGACCCGGCCGGTCTTCACCGAACCGATGTACCTGGCGGCCCGCGTCCCCGGTGCCGTCGCCGACCAGCGCGCCGAGCCGTGGATCCTGGCCCCGCCCGGCACCCTGTGCCACAGCATGGCCGTCCGGGCCTGCGAGGCCGCCGGCTTCGCGCCCCGGATCCGCCACCAGATCGACGACTTCGCCACCGTGCTCGCCCTGGTCGCGGCCGGCCAGGGGGTCGCCCTGGTCCCGCACCTCGGCACCGACCGGCCCCCGCCGGGGGTCGTCCTCACCCGGCTGCCGATGTACCGCCGCACCCGCGCGGCCTTCCGCGCGGGCGCCGGCGCCCACCCGGCGGTCTCCGCCTTCGTCTCCGCCCTGCACACCGCCGTCCCGGCCCCGCTGCGCAACTCCGCCTAGCGGCGGGGCCGGGCGGGGGGTCAGCCCGCCCCGTTGCCCGCCAGGCAGCTCGGGCCGAGCAGCTGCTTGAGGTCCCCGAACAGCGCCGGGTCCGACTTCACCCGGTGCCGGTCGAGCCGCAGCACCGTCGTCTTGCTGCGCGCCTCCAGCCGGACCCGCACCTCCGTGGTCCCCCGGTGGCTGCTCAGCACCTCGCCGAGCCGCGCCACCAGCGGGGGCGTCACCTTCCCGCTCGGGATGTTGATGATGATCGGCGCGTCGGCGTGCGCGTTCGACAGGTCCGGGACGGAGAGCTCCATCCCCATCAGCCGCGGCACGTCCTCGCGCTTGTCCAGCTTGCCGCGCACGAACACCACCGCGTCCTCGACCAGCTGCGAGGACACCAGCTGGTAGCTGGCCGGGAAGAACATGCAGTCGATCGAGCCCGCGAGGTCCTCGACCGTCGCGATCGCCCAGGCGTTGCCCTGCTTGGTCATCTTGCGCTGGAGGCCCGAGATGATGCCGCCGATGGTGACGATCGTCCCGTCCGGCCGCTCGGCGAGGTCCGCCACCGCGCAGTCCGCCTTGTCGGCGAGCACGTGCTCGATGCCGTGCAGCGGGTGCGAGGAGACGTACAGGCCGAGCATCTCCCGCTCCTGGGTGAGCAGGAAGGACTTCTCCCACTCCTCCTCGGAGAACACGACGTCCAGCCCGAAGCTCGGCTCGTCGCTCGACGTGTCGCCGCCGAACAGGTCGAACTGTCCCTCGGCCTCCTTGCGCTTGATGCCGACGACGTTGTCGATCATCGGCTCGAACTGCGCGGTCAGGCCCTTGCGGGTGTGCCCGAGCGAGTCGAAGGAACCGGCCTTGATCAGCGATTCCACGGTCCGCTTGTTGCAGACCACCGACTCCACCTTCTCCAGGAAGTCCGGGAAGGAGGAGAACTTCCCCTTGGTCTTCCGGGTCCGGATCATCGACTCGACGACCGGACCGCCGACGTTGCGGATGGCGGTCAGGCCGAAGCGGACGGTGGTGTCACCGTGCGGGGTGAAGTCCGCGTCCGACTCGTTGACGTCCGGCGGCAGGACGTTGATGCCCATCTTGCGGCACTCGTTGAGGTAGACGGCCGACTTGTCCTTGTCGTCCTTCACCGAGGTCAGCAGGCCGGACATGTACTCGGCCGGGTAGTTGGCCTTGAGGTACGCCGTCCAGTACGAGACGAGCCCGTAGCCCGCGGTGTGCGCCTTGTTGAACGCGTAGCCGGAGAAGGGGACCAGCACGTCCCAGACCGCCTGGATCGCCGCGTCCGAGTAGCCGCGCTCCCGGCAGCCCTTCTGGAACGGGACGAACTCGGCCTCCAGGATCTCCTTCTTCTTCTTGCCCATCGCGCGGCGCAGCAGGTCGGCCTGGCCGAGCGAGTAGCCGGCCAGGATCTGCGCGGCCTTCTGCACCTGCTCCTGGTAGACGATCAGGCCGTAGGTGGGCCGGAGCACCTCCTCCAGGGGCTTCTCCAGCTCCGGGTGGATCGGGGTGATCTCCTGCTGGCCGTTCTTGCGCAGCGCGTAGTTGGTGTGCGAGTTGACGCCCATCGGGCCGGGCCGGTAGAGCGCCAGTACCGCGGAGATGTCCTCGAAGTTGTCGGGCTTCATCAGGCGCAGCAGCGAGCGCATGGGGCCGCCGTCGAGCTGGAAGACGCCGAGCGTGTCGCCGCGTGCCAGCAGTTCGTAGGTCGGCTTGTCGTCCAGGGGCAGATCAAGAAGGTTGATCTTGATGCCCTTGTTCTTCTCGATCGCCTTGACGGCGTCGTCCATGATCGTCAGGTTGCGCAGGCCGAGGAAGTCCATCTTGAGAAGGCCGAGGCCCTCACAGGTGGGGTAGTCGAACTGCGTGATGGTGACGCCGTCGGTGTGCCGGGTCCAGACCGGGATGTGGTCGGTCAGCGGCTCGGCGGACATGATGACGCCGGCCGCGTGCACGCCGGGCTGGCGGATCAGGCCCTCGATGCCGCGCGCGGTGTCGATCACCTTGCGCACGTCGGGGTCGGTCTCGTACAGCCCGCGGATCTCGCCGGCCTCGCTGTAGCGCGGGTGGCTGTTGTCGGTGATGCCGGACAGCGGGATGCCCTTGCCCATGACGTCCGGCGGCATCGCCTTGGTGATCCGGTCACCCATCGCGTACGGGTAGCCGAGGACGCGCGAGGAGTCCTTGATGGCGGCCTTCGCCTTGATGGTGCCGTACGTGACGATCATGGCGACCTTGTCGGATCCCCACTTCTCCGTCACGTACCGGATCACGTCACCGCGCCGGCGCTCGTCGAAGTCGATGTCGACATCGGGCATGGAGATGCGCTCGGGGTTGAGGAAGCGCTCGAAAATGAGGCCGTGCGGGATCGGGTCGAGGTCGGTGATGCCCATGGCGTAGGCGACCAGCGAGCCGGCCGCCGAACCACGGCCCGGACCCACCGCGATGCCCTGGCCCTTCGCCCACATGATGAAGTCGGCGACCACGAGGAAGTACGCCGGGAACCCCATCTGGATGATGGTGTCCATCTCGTACTCGGCGAGCTTCTTGTGCTCCTCGTCGTACCCGTCCGGGAAGCGCCAGTCCATGCCCTCCCAGACCTTGGACTTGAAGAAGTCCGCCTCGGACTCGAAGCCCTCCGGGATCGGGAAGCGCGGCATGAGGTTGCGGAACTGGAACATGCCCTCGGTGTCGACCCGCTCGGCCACCAGCAGCTGGCTGTTGCGGCAGCCCTCCTGCCAGGCGTCCGACTGGTCCAGGGCGTACATCTCGGCGGCCGACTTGATGTAGTAGCCGGTGCCGTCGAACCGGAAGCGGTCCGGGTCGGAGAGGTTCTTGCCGGTCTGCACGCAGAGCAGCAGGTCGTGGGCGCCGGCGTCGGCCTCGGTGGTGTAGTGCGAGTCGTTGGTGACGACCGGCGGGATGCCGAGCTTCCTGCCGATCTCGATCAGCCCGTCGCGGACCCGCTTCTCGATGTCGAGGCCGTGGTCCATCAGCTCCAGGAAGTAGTTCTCCTTGCCGAAGATCTCCTGGTACTCGCCGGCCGACCGCAGCGCCTCGTCGAACTGGCCGAGGCGCAGCCGGGTCTGCAGCTCGCCGGAGGGGCAGCCGGTGGTGGCCATCAGGCCGCCGGACAGCTCGGAGATCAGCTCCTTGTCCATCCGGGGCCACTTGACCAGCCAGCCCTCGGAGTAGGAGCGCGAGGTCAGCTTGAAGAGGTTGTGCAGGCCCTCCTTGTTCCGGGCCCAGATGGTCTTGTGGGTGTAGGCACCGGACGCCGAGACGTCGTCCTTCTTCTGGTGCGGCTGGCCCCACAGGATGCGCTTGGTGTTCGAGCGGGACTCCGGGGCGACGTACGCCTCGATGCCGATCACCGGGGTGATGCCGGCGGCGGTGGCCTGCTTGTGGAACTCCGCCGCGCCGTACATGTTGCCGTGGTCGGTCATCGCGACATGGGTCTGGCCCAGCCGCTCGACCTCCTTGAACATCTGCTTCAGCCGGGCGGCACCGTCCAGCATCGAGTACTCGGTGTGAACGTGCAGATGCGCGAACGGCTGATCGCTCAAGGCGGGGCCTCCGTAGGCTCGGTGCAGGCAGGTGGGCCGGCGAACGCGCAGGTCACGAAGGGTGCCCGGAAACAGATACGGTCCGAGCCGCTACCAGGGCCCGGACCAGCACTCACACGTTCACGCTCCTACTCTAGCCTCCGGACGCAGCTGTCCCCCGCCACTCGCCGCGCCCCGAAGGATCGCCCGCGTCCCACCCGCGGCCCGCCGTCACCGACCGTGCCGCCCGGTCAGGGCGGCCAGCCGCGCCGAGGCGGCGGCCCTGACCTCCGCCGTCTCCAGCGCGTCGTCCCGGAGGCCGGCCAGCCGCTCCCTCACCCCGGGCCCGTCCGGCGCCCGCTCCACGCCCAGCAGCCGCGCGGCGTCCTCGCAGTCCCACAGGCACTCCGCGTAGATCCCCTCCAGCCCCGCCGGCTCGATCACCGCCAGCGCCTCCAGGTACGCCACCCGCTCGTGCGAGTGCGGCGTCCACAGCCAGAACCTCCTGAGCAACGACGCCGCGCCGCCGGCCCCGGCCCCGAACCGCGCCAGCCCCCGCGCGGTGTCCGCCGGCCCGCACCACCGCTTCTCCACCCAGTCCCGCTCCAGGCGCGCCACCAGCGTCCCGACGTCGCCCTCGACGTCCTCCGCCGGCCCGTCGTGCCGCCGCCCGGCCCCGGCCTCCCCCGCCGGCTCCGCCCGTACCCCGGTGTCCCGCACCAGCCGCGCCAGGTACACCGACCGCTGATCGGCGTCGTCCCAGCGCCAGTCCCACCGCACGCACCCCGCCACCACCTCGGCGGTGCCCCGCGGATCCTCCGCCACCATCCGCGCACCGAGCCCGCGCCCCCGCTGGACCATCCCGATCAACGACCCCGCCGGCGCGTACCGCCCGTCACTCATCCTCGTCACGCCCCCATCCTCCCCGCCCCGCCGCGGCAGGAAGTCGGCCGGGCCGACTTCCTGCGCCGGGCCGACTTCCTGCGCCGGGAGGAGGAGCGGGCTACGCGTCCAGCTCGGCCAGGAAGTCCAGGGCCACGGCCCAGGTCCGCTCGGCGGCCTCGGCGTCGTAGTCCGGCAGGTCGGGGTCGGTGAAGAGGTGGCCGGCACCGTGGTAGCGGTGGATCTCGACGTCGGCGCCGATCCTGCGCATGTTGAGGTACCAGGCGTTCAGCCAGTCCTCCGGCTCGAACGGGTCGGGCTCGGCGACGTGGAGCTGGACGGGGACGGCGGTGGACGCGTCCTCGCGGATGTCGGAGGTGCCGTGCAGGAGGAGCAGGCCGCGCGCGTTCTCGTCGGCGAGCGCGAGGTTCTGGGCGAGCGAGCCGCCGAGCGAGAAGCCGGCGTAGACGAGGGCGGTGCCGGGGGTCAGCAGCGGGGCGGCCGCGCCGACCGCCCGGCGCAGGAGTTCCTCGCTGCCGACCTCCTCCTTGTACGCCATGCCCTCCTCGACGTCGTCGAAGGTCCGTCCCTCGTAGAGGTCGGGGGTGTGCACGGTGTGTCCGGCGGCGCGCAGCCGGTCGGCGGCGGCGTGGACGGCGGGGCGCAGGCCGAAGGCGGAGTGCAGGAGCAGGATCTGGGCCACGGGGAGGGACTTCCTTGCAGCGGACGGGAACCCTCCCATCATCGCGCATGGCCGCCAGGTGGCCGCGCCCACCCGGCGCGGTGGCGCGACGTCAAGGACCGGTGAATCGACGACAAACAGTCAGTTCATCCTATGGAACAGCTCGTTACCCGCCGGTAGCCTGTCCGCCGTGACCGACCTTGTCGAAGACATGACCCCCGCCCGCCCCTGCCGCCGCCAGGTGCTCAAGGCCACCGCCGTCGTCGCGGGCGCCACCGCCCTGCCGCTCACCCTCGGCGCCGCGGCCCGGGCCGCCACCGCCCCGCAGTTCCTGCACGGCGTCGCCTCCGGCGACCCGCTGCCCGACGGCATCCTGCTCTGGACCCGGGTCACCCCGGCCCCCGAGGCCGTCCCCGGCTCGGGCCTGGGCGCCGACACCGAGGTCCGCTGGGAGATCGCCGCCGACAAGGGCTTCACCCGGATCGCGGCGAGCGGCACCGTGACCACCTCCGCCGCCACCGACCACACCGTCAAGGCGGACGTCCGCGGCCTCACCCCGGACACCGCCTACTGGTACCGCTTCACCGCCGGCGCCACGACCTCCCCGGTCGGCCGCACCCACACCACCCCGGCCGCCGACGCCGCCCTCGACCGGCTCCGCTTCGGCGTCGCCTCCTGCGCCAACTGGGAGGCCGGCTACTTCTCCGCCTACCGCCACCTGGCGGCCCGCGGCGACCTCGACGCCTTCCTCTTCCTCGGCGACTACATCTACGAGTACAAGACCGGCGAGTTCTGCGCCGCCGGCTCCGTGGTCCGCCCGCACGCCCCCGCCCACGAGATCCTCACCCTCGCCGACTACCGCACCCGCCACGGCCGGTACAAGACGGACGAGGACCTCCAGGCCCTGCACGCACAGGTCCCGGCCATCGCGATCTGGGACGATCACGAGTTCGCCAACGACGCCTGGTCCGGCGGCGCCGAGAACCACACCCCGGGCGCCGAGGGCGACTGGGCGGCCCGGGTGGCCGGCGCCAAGCAGGCCTACTTCGAGTGGATGCCGGTCCGCCCGTCGGTGGCCGGCACCACCTACCGCCGGCTGCGCTACGGCAAGCTGGCCGACCTGCACCTGATGGACCAGCGCTCGTTCCGCTCCCAGCAGGTCAAGGTCGGCAACGGCGACGTCGACGCGGCCGACCGCACCATCACCGGCCGCGCCCAGATGGACTGGCTGAAGGCCGGCCTCTCCGCCTCCGACACGGCCTGGCGCCTGATCGGCAACGAGGTGATGATCTCCCCCGTCGCGCTCTTCTCGCTGCCGGACTACCTGCTGCGCCCGCTGGCCAAGCTGCTCGGCCTGCCCGGCGAGGGCCTGGCGATCAACACCGACCAGTGGGACGGCTACACCCACGACCGCCGGGAGCTGCTCGGCCACCTCAGGGCGAACGGCATCACCAACACCGTCTTCCTCACCGGTGACATCCACTCGGCCTGGGCCGCGGACGTCCCGAACGAGGCCGCCACCTACCCGCTGTCGGGCAGCGCCGCCACCGAGTTCGTGGTCACCTCGGTCACCTCGGACAACATCGACGACATCCTCAAGGTCGCGCCGCAGACCCTCTCGCTGGTCGCCGCCGCCGCGGTCAAGGCCGCCAACCCGCACATCAAGTGGGTCGATCTGGACTCGCACGGCTACGGCGTCCTGGAGGTCACCCCCGCCCAGACGCAGATGGACTACTACGTGCTCTCCGACCGGACCCGCAAGGACGCCACCAGCAAGTGGACGCGCTCCTACCGCACCAAGTCCGGCACCCAGCAGATCGAGCGGGTCTACTCCCCCGTCAAGTAGCCACCACCGCACCGGCCCCGCCCTCCGGCCGCCCCCGGAGGGCGGGGCTCCCCGCTTCCGGGCTCCGGCCGGGCGGCCTGCTCGTCACCGCGGGCGGCATCCTGATCCACCGGGTCCGGCGCCGCACGACGGCCGCCGACCGCACCGAGCCGTACGAGGACCGGCCCCGCACCGGACGACCCACCGGGACGTCCACCGAACCGCCTCGGCCCCGCCCCCGGCCCCCCGTGAGGGGTGCCCGGGGGCGGGGCCGTCACCGGAAGCGCTACGACACCACGTCCTTGCGGGCGAACCCCCGGAAGGCGAGCGCCAGCAGCACCACCGCGTAGGACAGCGAGAGCGACACCCCCTGCACCATCCCGCCCCACTCCATCCGCGGCTGCAGGGCGTCCGCCCACGCGTACTGCCAGTGCGCCGGCAGCCAGGCCCGCAGGTCCCCGAGCGCCGTGATGGCGTCCAGCACCCCGGTGATGATCGAGGCGAACACCGCCCCGCCCACCGCCCCCAGCGGCGCGTCCGTCGCGGTGGAGAGCCAGAACGCCGCCGCGGCGATCACGATCTCGCTCAGGAACACGTACCCCACCGCGACCGCCAGCCGGGGCAGCGCCTCCCCCGCCGTCAGGCTCGACCCGACGGGCAGCTGGAGGTCCCCCCAGCCGTACGCCGCGGTGCCGACCGCCAGCCCGACCAGCGGCAGCAGCGTCACGGCCGCCGCCGAGAACAGCAGCCCCACCAGGAACTTGCGCACCAGCAGTCTGGTCCGCGGCACCGGCGCGGCCAGCAGGTAGCGCAGCGAGGACCAGCCGGCCTCCGAGGCCACCGTGTCACCGCAGAACAGCGCGACCGGGATCACCAGCATGAAGCCGGTGCCCATGAAGAGCATGGTCGCCGCGAAGTTCGGCCCGGACGCGGTGGCGAGCTCGATGAACGTGGTCCGGCCGGTCCGCCCGGGCGTGCCCGCGACCGCGAACGCCGCCAGCACGACCAGCGGCATCGCGGCCAGCACCCCGCCGATCACCAGCGTCCGGCGCCGCCGCAGCTGGCGGACCACCTCCACCCGGAACGGCAGCGTCCGCCCGGCCCGGTAGCCGGCCGCGTGACCGGCGTCCTGACCGGCCTCCTGACCGGCCGACACCTCAGCACCCACGGCGCTCACGCCGCACCTCCGATCAGCGACAGGAACGCGTCCTCCAGCCGGCGCTGCGGCCCGGCCGACTCGACCGGCACCCCGAGCCGCACCAGCTCGGCGAGCAGCCGGCTGCCCGCCATGCCGTCCAGCCGGACGAGCAGTCCGCCCTCCACGGCCTCCGCCGAGCCGACCCCGTCCAGCGCGGCCACCTTGCCGGCCGCCGCCGCCAGCTCCATCGCCCCGAACGAGGCGTCGGTGCCGATCAGCAGCTGCGCGCCCGCGCCGACGATCTCCTCGACCGCGCCGGTGGTGACCAGCCGGCCCCGGTCCATCACCACCAGGTCGCTGCAGCTCTGCTCGACCTCGGCCAGCAGGTGGCTGGAGACGATGACGGTCCGCCCGGCCGCCGCGTAGCGGATCATCACCTCGCGCATCTCACGGATCTGCGGCGGGTCGAGCCCGTTGGTCGGCTCGTCGAGGATCAGCAGGTCCGGCAGGCCGAGCATGGCCTGGGCGATCGCGAGCCGCTGCCGCATGCCCTGCGAGTAGGTGCGCACCGCCCGGTCCAGCGCCTCGCCGAGCCCGGCGATGGCCAGCGCCTCCTCCAGGTGCGCGTCCGCCTCCGGACGGCCGGTGGCCTGCCAGTACAGCCGCAGGTTGGCCCGCCCGGTGAGGTGCGGCAGGAAGCCCGCGCCCTCGACGAACGCGCCGACCCGGGAGAGCACCGGGGCGCCGGGGCGCACCAGGTGGCCGAAGACCCGGATCTCCCCGGCGTCCGGCCTGATCAGGCCCATCAGCATCCGCAGCGTGGTGGTCTTGCCCGCCCCGTTGGGCCCGAGCAGGCCGAGCACCTGGCCCTGCTCCACCCGGAACCCCAGGTCGCGGACGGCGTACCGGTCGGCGGCGCCCTTGTAGCGCTTGCTCAGGCCGGTGATCTGCAGCGGCACCCCGGCCAGCGCCGGATCGTACGCCGGTCCGTGCGCCCGGCGCGCGGACCGGGCCGCGCGCAGCCTCGGCACCAGCACCAGCGCGGCGGCCAGCGCGAGCGCCACCAGCGGCAGCACCCAGGTCCGGGACGGCAGCGGCGCCGCCTCGGTGACCAGCTCGTCGACGGTCGGCAGGGTCACCGGTCCGGTGACGGCCGCCCGGTAGGTGGCGGGCTCGGTGGGCGAGGCGTACGCGAGGTCGGTCGAGGCGAGCACCAGCCGCAGCCGGTGCCCGGCGTCGAAGGTGTGGTCGACGGTGGGCAGCGCCACCGTGACGGTCCTGCCCCCGGGCGCGTCCGCGCCGGTCACCCGCAGCGGGGCGGACAGCTGCTGCGGCAGGCTCTGCTTGCCGTCCGGGGCGACGTCGTACAGCTTGGCGAACAGCACCGCGTCCGGCCGGTCCGCCGCCACCCGGACGTTCACGGTCGGCTGTCCGGTCAGGTGCACCGAGCCGTCCAGCGGCGCCGACTCGAAGGCGGCGTACTGGCCGGGGAAGTCCAGCGACAGCCCGGCGCCCAGCTGGGACGCCTGGCCGAGCGCGCCGCCGAATCCCGGCAGCGCGGAGATGTTGGGCGGCGCGCCGCCGGGCGGGTTGGCGAAGACCTGCTCGGGCTCGCCGGAGGGGGACTTCAGCTCGATCTGCCGCGAGCCGGTGCCCCCGAGGCCCGGGTAGGCGTCCGCACTCGCCCCGCGCAGCACCGTCTGGAAGCCCGTCGAGTCGACCCCGCCGGTCCGGGTCACCCGGAACGCCGCGCCGGTGTCCCCGCCGCCGCCCTTCGGGTCGCCGCTCTTCGGGTCGCCGGTCTTCAGGTAGCGGTCGAACCACTGCACCACCCGGGTGTCCACCCGGTCGCTGGTGTCGGTCGCACCGTCGTGCCCGCCGGCGAACCAGTCCACCGCCACCGGGGCGCCGTTGGCGGCCACCGCCCGGGCGATCGCGTCGCCCTGGTCGAGCGGGAACAACGAGTCCTGCTGCCCCTGGACCACCAGCGTGGGCGCCTTCAGCCGCTCGGCGACCGAGGACGGGCTGGAGCGGTCGAGCAGCGCGACGGCCTCCGGGTCCGCGTGCCCGGAGGCCGCCACCCGGTCGTACATCCGGCACAGCTCGTCCAGGAACCGGCCGCAGCCCACCTGCCCGTCGCCCTGGTCGGGTGCCAGGGCCGGCCGCGCCGCGCCGCCGGACGGTCCGAGCTCGCCCACCGAACCGGTGGTGAAGAAGATCCCGGCCCACAGCTTCTTGAACACGCCGTCGATCGCGCCGGAGCCGCGCACCCCCTGCGGGAACAGCGCGTCGGCCAGGTTCCACCAGGTGATCGCACTGGCCACCGCGTCGATCCGGCTGTCGTACGCGGAGCCGAGCAGCGCCACCGCACCGCCGTACGAAGCACCGGTGATCCCCACCCGGGGGTCGCCGGGGCCGTCCTGCCGGACCTCGGGGCGCTGCGCCAGCCAGTCCACCAGGTGCTTGACGTCCTCGACCTCGCGGTCCGGCGCGTTCAGCCCGATCCGCCCGCCGGAGCGCCCGAAGCCGCGCGCCGACCAGGTCAGCACCGCGTACCCCTGCCGGGCGAGCTCCTGGGCGCGTTCCCGCTCGCCCTCCTTGGAGCCGACGAAGCCGTGCCCGAGCAGGACGGCCGGGCGCGGGCTGTCACCGGTGGTGAAGAAGGACGTGTCCAGCTGGACGACCTGCGAGCTGCCGGGCGTCTCGGGCATGGCGAGGAAGCGGTCCTCCTGCCGGACGGACTGCTCGCCGCCGGCCGCGACGGCCACCGCCGTGCCGGCCCCGGCGACGGCCACCAGGGCCACCGCCCCGGCCACCAGTCTCCGTCCGGCGGCCGTCCCACGGCCTCGCCACCGGCGCCACGCCCCTCCGAGCTCCATGGCGGTGATCGTAGCCGCCCCCGGAGTAGGCGTCCGATAAAATCACCGGCCCTGCGGGCGCAAGCCTCCCGGCGGACCGGAGCGGTGGTCCGGCGGGCGAGCTAGAGCACCCGGGTCATCGTCCGGTGCGGGATGCCGGCGTCGTCGTAGACCGGTCCCTCGGCCGCGTACCCCAGGCGCTCGTAGAACCCGAGCGCCTGCACCTGCGCGTGCAGTTCCATTTCGCGCGCCCCGCGCGCCAGCCCCGCGGCCTCGACCGCCCGCACCAGCCGCGCGCCGAGCCCGGTCCCCCGGGCCGTCCGCAGCACCGCGAGCCGGCCGAGCAGCACCCGGCCCTCGATCCCGCCGGTGATCCTCAGCGCCTGCTCCCCGAAGATCAGCCGCGCGGTGCCGACCGGCTCACCGTCCGCACCGAACGCCAGCAGGTGCTCCGAGGTGAGGTCGAGGTCGTCCCACTCCTCCTCCTCGGCGATCCCCTGTTCGACGATGAAGACGTCCCGGCGGACACCGTGCACCAGCGCGAGGTCGTCCTCCCCCCGCGCCACCCGGATCGTCCCGTCCATTCCCGGCCCCCTCAGCTCTCCGACGCGATGATGTCCAGCGCCTTCCGCAGGTCCGCGGGGTACTCGCTGGAGAACTGCACCCACTCGCCGTCCGCCGGGTGCTCGAACCCGAGCGACACGGCGTGCAGCCACTGCCGGGTCAGGCCCAACCGCTTGGCGAGCGTCGGGTCGGCCCCGTAGGTGAGGTCGCCGACGCAGGGGTGGCGCAGCGCGGACATGTGGACGCGGATCTGGTGGGTGCGGCCGGTCTCCAGCTTGATGTCCAGCAGCGAGGCGGCCCGGTAGGCCTCGATGAGGTCGTAGTGGGTGATCGACGGCTTGCCCTCGCGGGTGACGGCCCACTTCCAGTCGGAGCTGGGGTGCCGCCCGATGGGGGCGTCGACGGTGCCGCTGAGCGGGTCCGGGTGGCCCTGGACCAGGGTGTGGTACTTCTTCGCGGTCACCCGGTCGTGGAACTGCCGCTTGAGGTCGGTGTAGGCGCGCTCCGACTTGGCCACCACCATCAGCCCGGAGGTGCCGACGTCCAGCCGGTGCACGATGCCCTGGCGCTCGGCGGCGCCCGAGGTGGAGATCCGGTAGCCGGCCGCGGCCAGCCCGCCGATCACGGTGGGGCCGGTCCAGCCGGGGCTGGGGTGCGCGGCGACGCCGACCGGCTTGTCGACGAGCACGATGTCCTCGTCGTCGTGGACGATGCGCATGCCCTCGACCGGCTCGGCGACGATCCGCACCGGCGCGGCGGGCGCCGGGATCTCGACCTCCAGCCAGGAGCCGGCGGTGACCCGGTCCGACTTGCCGGCGACCGCGCCGTCGAGCGTCACCTTGCCGTCGGCGGCCAGCTCGGCGGCCTTGGTCCGGGAGAAGCCGAACATCCGGGCGAGGGCGGCGTCGAGGCGCTCGCCCTCCAGGCCGTCGGGAACGGGGAGGCTGCGGATCTGCGCTGCGGTACTCACCCGTACGAGTATGCCGGACGCGCGCGGCCCCGCCGGACGCCCGGCGGCGCCGGGGCCGCGATGCTACTCGGCCCCGCCGGCCTTCTCGCCCTTCTCCGCCGGCTGGTGCACGGTGCCGTCCGGGTTGCTGCCCCGGAAGGAGAGCAGGACGACCAGGATGCCGCCGCAGACGATCGCCGAGTCGGCGAGGTTGAAGACCGCGAAGTGCTGGACCGAGATGAAGTCCACCACGTGCCCCCGGAAGACGCCGGGCGAGCGGAACAGCCGGTCGGTGAGGTTGCCGAGCGCCCCGCCGAGCAGCAGGCCCAGCGCGATCGCCCAGGGCAGGCTGTACAGCCGCCGGGCGATCCGCCAGATCACCACGATGACCGCCGAGGCGATCATGGTGAAGACGACGGTCAGCGCCTGCCCCATGCCGAAGGCGGCGCCGGAGTTGCGGATCACCTGGAAGGTCACCACGTCGCCGATCACCTTGATCGCCGCGTGGTTCTCCAGCCGGGCGACGACCAGCAGCTTGCTGCCGAGGTCGATCAGGAAGGCGAGCAGGGCGATGACCAGCAGCACGCCGATCCGCCGGGGCCCCTTCGGTTCCTCGGCCGGCACGGCCTCCCCGGCCGGGGCCGGCCCCTCGGTCCGCACCGCGGTCTCCGCCGGGGCGGGGGCCTGCGGCGGCGCGGAGGCGTCCGGCCCGGCAGGAGCCTGCGGCCGGGCGGCGGGCGCGGCGGAGTCCTCCCCGTCAACCGGGACGGCCCCGGCCGCGACGTCGGCGGGCGTCGGGACGGACTCGTCCCGGGTCTGGGGGGAACCTTGCGTACTGATGATCCGCTCCGCTGCCGTGACGTGGGGGGCCGAGGGCCGGTGGGACACCCGATCCGCCGAGGGGTCGGGCGACGTTACGGGGTCGAGCCTACGGCACGCCCGACCCCCCGCGCCGCCCCGGTCGGTCGCCCCGAACCGTCAGCGGCGTTCCTGCTTCGCCTTGCACTGGACGCACAGCGTCGCCCGGGGGAACGCCTGCATCCGCGCCTTGCCGATGGCCTGGCCGCAGGACTCGCAGGTGCCGAAGCCCACGCCCTCCAGCCGGGCCAGCGCGTGCTCGGTCTGGGCGAGGCTGTCGCGGGCGTTGTTGGCCAGCGCCAGCTCGCTCTCCCGCGAGATGTTCTTCGTACCGGCGTCCACCTGGTCGTCGCCGGCTCCGTCGTTGGAGTCGCGCATCAGCCCGGTGATGGCCGCCTCGGCCGCGCCGATCTCGTGCTGGAGCCGGTCGATGTCGCTGATCAGCTCGGCGTGCAGCTCGTGCACCTCCTCGGAGGTCCACGGGTCCTCGCCGGGCCGGACCGGCAGCTCGGCCGGGTCGACCGACTCGGCGCCGCCGGCGGACCGGGCGGCGGCCCCGGCCGGAGCCGGGGGACGGGTGCGGCCCGGGGCCACGAGAGTGGTGTCGGTGGTGTTCTTGCGCCGTGCGGTAGTGGTCACGGTCCCCTCCCCTGGGTCGCCTGCCACGGCTTTGCGTGCCCGCTTGGTGGCGGTACCCGCGCCGGTTGCCTTCTCAGCCATGGCTTCGACCCCATCTACGAACGAATCGAGCCGCCGGTTCCCGGCGGCCTCCAGTGCCGGAACGATAATCCCGATCAAAATCGGTCACAACATGACATACCGACGCCCCACAATGATCCCACCCGGGCAGACGTCCCAATCGCCACGCCCAGCACGCCGAACAGAGTTGTGCCCCCGGGCCGGGCGCGCCGAAACCGACTTGCGACGGCCGATACACTGGGCCTGCAAGGCGCAGATGGGGACGAGTACCGCAGTACGCAGCCACCAGCGACCCGGGGACGGTGCGAGCCCGGGGGTGTGCACCGCGCGAAGATCACCCCGGAGCCGCCGGAAGAACGGTCCGCGAGCTCTCTCGCCGGCCCAGTAGACCCGGTCGCAAGCCCAAACAAGAGGGCCGCACGCAGGACCGCGGCCAAGGAGGGTGGTACCGCGGGACGGCTCGCCGTCTCGTCCCTCCGTCGGATCCCGTCCACGCATCCGCCGGAGGTAGACGCCCGCGATGGCCAGCACCTACAACCCCGTCCCCGCGCAGGTCGACCTGCCCGCCCTCGAACACCAGATCCTCTCCTTCTGGCAGGACAACAAGGTGTTCCAGCGCAGCCTGGAGCAGTCCGAGGGCCGCCCGGAGTGGGTCTTCTACGAGGGCCCGCCGACCGCCAACGGCATGCCCGGCGCCCACCACATCGAGGCCCGCGTCTTCAAGGACGTCTTCCCCCGCTACCGGACGATGAAGGGCTACCACGTCGCCCGCAAGGCCGGCTGGGACTGTCACGGCCTCCCGGTCGAGCTGGCCGTCGAGAAGGAGCTCGGCTTCTCCGGCAAGCAGGACATCGAGGCGTACGGGATCGCCGAGTTCAACGCCAGGTGCCGCGAGTCGGTGACCCGCCACACCGACGCGTTCACCGAGCTCACCACCCGGATGGGCTACTGGGTCGACCTCGACGAGGCCTACCGCACCATGGACCCGTCCTACGTGCAGTCCGTCTGGTGGTCGCTCAAGCAGATCTTCGACAAGGGCCTGCTGGTCCAGGACCACCGGGTCGCCCCCTGGTGCCCGCGCTGCGGCACCGGCCTCTCCGACCACGAGCTGGCCCAGGGCTACGAGACCGTCGTCGACCCCTCGGTCTTCGTCCGCTTCCCGCTGACCAGCGGCCCGCTGGCCGGCCGGGCCGCCCTGCTGGTGTGGACCACCACCCCGTGGACCCTGGTCTCCAACACCGCCGCCGCCGTGCACCCCGAGGTCACCTACGTGGTGGCCACCGACGGCACCGAGCAGCTGGTGGTCGCCGAGCCGCTGCTGGCCAAGGCCCTCGGCGAGGGCTGGGAGCCGACCGGCGAGTCCTTCACCGGCGCCGAGATGGAGCGCTGGGCCTACCGCCGCCCGTTCGACCTGGTCGAGATCGAGGACGCGCACTACGTCCTCAACGCCGAGTACGTCACCACCGAGGACGGCACCGGCATCGTCCACCAGTCCCCCGCCTTCGGCGCCGACGACCTCGCGACCTGCCGCAAGTACGGCCTGCCGGTGGTCAACCCGGTGCTGGCCGACGGCACCTTCGCCCCCGAGGTCCCGCTGGTCGGCGGCCAGTTCTTCAAGAAGGCCGACGAGGCCCTGGTCAAGGACCTCCAGGCCCGTGACCTGCTCTTCCGCCACCTGCCGTACGAGCACAGCTACCCGCACTGCTGGCGCTGCCACACCGCGCTGCTCTACTACGCGCAGCCGTCCTGGTACATCCGCACCACCGCGGTCAAGGACGCCATGGTCCGGGAGAACGAGGCCACCAACTGGTTCCCCGAGAACGTCAAGCACGGCCGCTTCGGCGACTGGCTGAACAACAACATCGACTGGGCGCTCAGCCGCAACCGCTACTGGGGCACCCCGCTGCCGATCTGGCGCTGCGAGGAGGGCCACCTCACCTGCGTCGGCTCGCTGGCCGAGCTGACCGAGCTGACCGGCACCGACCAGAGCGGCCTCGACCCGCACCGCCCGTACATCGACGACGTCACCTTCGCCTGCCGCGAGTGCTCCGGCACCGCCACCCGGGTGCCCGAGGTGATCGACGCCTGGTACGACTCGGGCTCGATGCCCTTCGCCCAGTACGGCTACCCGTACCGGAACAAGGAGCTGTTCGAGAAGCGCTACCCGGCACAGTTCATCTCCGAGGCGATCGACCAGACCCGCGGCTGGTTCTACACGCTGATGGCCGTCGGCACCCTGGTCTTCGACAAGAGCTCGTACGAGAACGTCGTCTGCCTGGGCCACATCCTGGCCGAGGACGGCCGCAAGATGTCCAAGCACCTGGGCAACATCCTGCAGCCGATCCCGCTGATGGACCAGCACGGCGCCGACGCCGTCCGCTGGTTCATGGCCGCCGGCGGCTCGCCCTGGTCGGCCCGCCGGGTCGGCCACGGCACGATCCAGGAGGTGGTCCGCAAGACCCTCCTCACCTACTGGAACACCGTCGCCTTCCAGGCGCTGTACGCCCGCACCTCCGGCTGGGCCCCGTCCGCGAACGACCCGGCCCCGGCCGACCGCCCGCAGCTGGACCGCTGGGTGCTCTCCGAGCTGAACACCTTGGTCCGCGAGGTCGACGCGGCGTTCGAGGCGTACGACACCCAGCGCGCCGGCAAGCTGCTCTCCGGCTTCGTCGACGACCTCTCCAACTGGTACGTGCGCCGCGGCCGCCGCCGCTTCTGGCAGGGCGACGCCGCCGCGCTCGCCACCCTGCACGAGGCGCTGGAGACGGTCACCCGGCTGATGGCCCCGCTCACCCCGTTCATCACCGAGCGGGTCTGGCAGGACCTGGTCGTCCCGGTCGTCCCGGACGCCCCGGTCTCGGTCCACCTGGCCACCTGGCCGCAGGCGGACGAGTCGCTGGTCGACGCCGACCTCTCCCGCCACATGGCGCTGGTCCGCCGCCTGGTCGAGCTGGGCCGGGCCACCCGCGCCGAGTCCGGCGTGAAGACCCGTCAGCCGCTGTCCCGGGCCCTGGTCGCCGCCCAGGGCTGGGACGAGCTGCCCGCCGACCTGCGCGCGCAGATCGCCGAGGAGCTCAACGTCTCCGCCCTGGAGTCGCTCGCCGAGGTCGGCGGCTCGCTGGTCGACACCACCGCCAAGGCCAACTTCCGCGCGCTGGGCAAGCGTTTCGGCAAGGGCGTGCAGGACGTCGCCAAGGCGGTCGCCGCCGCGGACGCCGCCCGGCTCGCCGCCGAACTGCGCACCGGGGGCGCCACCTCCGTCGAGCTGAACGGCGAGAGCGTCGCCCTCTCCCCCGAGGAGGTGATCATCACCGAGACCCCGCGCGAGGGCTGGGCCGTCGCCAACGAGTCCGGTGCCACCGTCGCCCTCGACCTGGCGATCACCCCCGAGCTGAAGCGCCTCGGCATCGCCCGCGACGCGATCCGCCAGATCCAGGAGGCCCGCAAGAACTCCGGCCTGGACGTCGCCGACCGGATCGTCCTGCGCTGGCGGGCCACCAGTGACGAGACCGCGGAGGCCATCGCCGAGCACGGCGCCCTCGTCGCCGAGGAGGTCCTCGCCACCGACTTCGCCGCCGGCGCCGCCGACTGGCAGTCCGACACCTTCTCCGACGACTCCCTCGGCCTCGCCTTCCAGCTCCGCAAGGCCTGACCGAACCCGCCGAAGCCGCCGCCGGTCCACGACCGGCGGCGGCTTCGCCGTGCCCCGGCCCGGCCCGGCGCGCCCGCGCACGCGAGAGCGCCCCCTCCCGGACCCGAAGGGTCAGGAAGGGGGCGCTCGCGGTGAACAGCGCGCCTAGTTGTCGCCGTCCTCGTCGATCAGGAAGCCCCGCATCGGCGCGGGAGCCTGCTGCATCGGCTGCGGCGGCTGCGGCCGGACCGCCGCCATCGGCTGGGTCATCCCGGCCGGCTGCATCTGCGGCGCACCCGAGTTGCCGCCCGAGGCCTGCCCGCCGAAACCCGGCGCACCGGAGTTCCCGCCGAAGGAGCCCTGCCCGCCGAAGGAGGGCTGGCTCCCGCCGAACGACGGCTGGCTGCCGCCGAAGCTCGGCGAGGGGCTGCTCATCGCGCTGGCACCGGCGGGGGCCATCGACGACGCGGCCGGCGGCAGCGACGCGGTGGCGGGGATCCGCGGCGGGGCGAGCGAGTCGTCCGCCTGCGACTCCAGCTGGCGCAGCTGGGTCTCCAGGTAGGACTTCAGGCGCGTCCGGTACTCACGCTCGAACGCCCGCAGGTCCTCGACCTTGCGCTCCAGCGTGGCGCGGGCGGACTCCAGCGAGCCCATCGCGACCCGGTGCTTCTCCTGGGCGTCCCGCTCCAGCGCGTCGGCCTTGGCACGGGCGTCGCGCTCCAGGCCCTCGGCGCGGCTGCGGGCCTCGCCGACGATCTTGTTGGCCTCGGAACGCGCCTCGGAGATCGCCTGGTCGGCGGTCTGCTGGGCGAGCGCCAGCACCCGGGCGGCGCTGTCGCCACCGGGACCCTGCTGCTGCATCGGGGCGCCCATCGGGCCGCCCATCTGCTGCGGGCCGCCCATGGGGCCGCCCATCTGCTGCATCTGCTGCTGGCCCATGCCCTGGCCCATGGGGTTGCCCATGCCCTGCGGGCCGCCGGGGCCGCCCATCGGCTGCAGCATCTGACCGCCCATCGGCTGGACCAGCTGCTGCTGGCCGCCCATGGTCTGACCCATCTGCTGCTGCGGGCCGCCGGGGCCGCCCATCGGACCGCCCTGGCCGGCGGGGAGCTGCGGGGCGCCGGACGGCAGGCCGAGCGGCTGGTTGCCCATCTGCTGCTGCTGAGGGCCGGGGCCCATCTGCTGCTGCGGACCGCCCGGGCCCATCTGCTGCTGCGGGCCACCCGGGCCGCCCTGCTGGCCGGGGACCGGCGGGCCGGATATGGCCGCCGGCACCGGGGCGCCGGGTCGGGCGTCCTGCGGCGGCTCCTTGCGCATGTTGGCCTGGTTCTGCGCGGCGGCCCGGGTCGCGGCGGCCAGCTTGGCGCGCAGGTCCTCGTTCTCGCGGAGGAGACGGGTCAGCTCCGCCTCGACCTCGTCGAGGAAGGCATCGACCTCGTCCTCGTCATAGCCTTCGCGCAGGCGGACGGTCGTGAACTGCTTGTTCCGAACGTCCTCGGGGGTCAATGGCATCTCTTCACCTCAACGTGATCGTCGGCACACCGGCATCCTGTCGCATCGCTCACCTACGACTAGGGCCGCACAAGCGAGATCAGGACATACACAATGATCATCAGTACGAAGAAGGACAGGTCGAGCGCCACGCCCCCGAGACGCAGCGGCGGAATGAACCGCCGCAGAAGCTTGAGCGGCGGATCCGTGACAGTGTACGTGGCCTCCAGGACCAGAACCATGGCCTTGCCCGGTCGCCACGAACGCGCGAACTGGAAGACCCAGTCCATCACCAACCGCACGAGCAGGAACACCAGGAAGACGGTCAGTGCGTAGTAGAGCACTGCCCACACGATCTCCATCGCGCTTCCCTCTCCCCTGTTCTCGGCCCGAGGGCCGCTCTCCTGTCGCTAACTCACTGTCGATCAGATCCACACGTAAAGTCGTGGCCGGGTCAGCTCTGGTTGAAGAACCCACCCTCGGCGATCCGAGCCTTGTCCTCCGCCGTGACATCGACGTTAGCAGGCGACAGCAGGAACACCTTCTGCGTCACGCGCTCGATACTGCCGTGCAGACCGAAGACGAGTCCAGCGGCGAAGTCTACGAGCCGCTTCGCGTCGGTGTCGTCCATCTCCGTGAGATTCATGATCACGGGGGTACCGCCGCGGAACTGTTCGCCGATGGTACGGGCCTCGTTGTAGGTCCTAGGGTGCAGCGTGGTGATGCGGTAGGGCTCTCGTTCGTTCACGACCTTGGGCATGATCACCGGGGCGCTCTTCTCCAGGTTGTGGCGGCGTTCGGGTGTGATGGACGACACTGGGGCCATCCTCGGGGTTTCCTGGCGGATCGGGACGGCGGCCGGAACCGGCTGCGGGGCGATCGAGGAGACCGGCGCGGGCGCGGGGGCGGCCGGCCGCGGAATGTCCTCGGTCCGTCCGGTCCGGATCGGCTCGGGGTCCGCGTCGTAGTCGTCGTCGGGGTCGTACCCCTGGCCGTCGTACGTCTCGTCCTCCACGAGGCCGAGGTAGACCGCCATCTTGCGCATCGCGCCGGCCATGCTCCTGTCTCCTCCGCTTGTGGTGGACCGGCTCCGTCCCGGCGGCCGGGCCGTGCGGCCCCGCCTGCGGATTCCGCGGTCCGCCCACGACGCTTCATCAGCCCGACGGCCGATCAGGGTTCGTGGATGAGGGCCGCGGAGCTGCGATCCACGGTTGGCTAGCGCTCAGATAAGCTGCTAGCTTCTGTCCTATTTTGTCCTGCAGTCTGATCTACTACCCGGTGACGTTACCCGAGGGGTGACCGCACTCCGAGTACCGCCGTTCCGACGCGCACATGTGTCGCCCCGGCGGCAATGGCCTGCTCAAGGTCACCACTCATCCCTGCCGACACCATGGTGGCAGCCGGATGGTCGGTGCGTACGGCGGTTGCGATTTCCGCCAGCCGATCGAAGGCCGCGGCCGGGTCGCCGGCCAGCGGTCCGGCGAGCGGAGCGACCGTCATCACACCGTCCAGGCGCAGCCCGGGCGTGTCGGCGATCGCGTCGGCCAGGGCCGCGACGTCGGCCGGGGCGACCCCGGCGCGGTGCTCGCCCTCGCCGTGCTCCTTGTCCAGCGCGATCTGCACCAGGCAGCCGAGGTCGGCGCGCCCGGCCTTGCGCACCGCCGCGCCGAGCGACTCCACCAGCCGCGGCCGGTCCACCGAGTGGACGTGGTCGGCGTAGCGGACGACCGAGCGGACCTTGTTGGTCTGCAGCTGGCCGACGAAGTGCCAGTCCAGAGGAAGGTTTCTGCACTGCTCCGCCTTGGGGGCGGCGTCCTGGTCGCGGTTCTCCGCGACGTCGGTGACGCCCAGCCCCGCCAGCAGCGCGGTGTCCTCGGCGGGGTAGGTCTTGGTGACCACGATCAGCCGGACCTCGTCGCGGGCCCGCCCGGCGGCGGCGCAGGCGTCGGCGATCCGGCGCTCGACGACCTCCAGGTTGGTGCCCAGTTCCTCGTAGCGGGCCCGCTGACCCTCCGTCAGCGCGTCCAGCCAGTCCTTGCCCGGAAACCGACCGGAACCGGCCGGGAACGGTCCGTAGATGTCATTCGTCATCAGTGTTCAGAGCCCAACCAGACATAGCTCGCGAGCCGGCCGGTGCGCTGCTCGCGACGGTAGGAGTAGTGATCGGCGGATTCGAGGGTGCAGACCGGTGAGCGCACCAGCCCGGTGACCCCCGCGGCGGCCAGCTGGGCCTCGACCCCCCGCGGCACGTCCAGCGCCGGGGTCCCCCAGGAGGTCTCGGCGTACGCGGCGGGCACCCGGTCCGCGACCTCGGCGCGCAGCCCGTCGGGCACCTCGTAGCAGCGGCCGCAGACCGCCGGGCCGGTGGCGGCGGTGATCCGCCCGGGCTCGGCACCGAGTTCCGTCATCGCCCGGACCACCGCCGGGACCACCCCGGCGGCGAGGCCGGGCCGTCCGGCGTGGGCCGCTCCGACCACACCCGCGACCGGGTCGGCCAGCAGCACCGGGGTGCAGTCGGCCGTGAGCACCGCCAGGGCCAGCGGACGGTCGGTGACCACCGCGTCGACGGCCGGCGCCCCGCCGGCCGGCTGCCGCCCGGTCACCACGGCCACGTCCGCGCCGTGCACCTGGTTCATCCAGACCACGTCGGCCGGGTCGAGGCCGAGCGCGCGGGCCGCGATCGCCCGGTTCTCCCGGACGGCCGCCGGGTCGTCCCCCACCGCCCCGCCGAGGTTCAGCTCCCCGTACGGCGAAGTGCTCACCCCGCCCCACCGGGAGGTGAAGGCGAAGTGAGCACCGTCGCGGACCGCGTGGTCGATCACTTAAGGAAATCCGGGACGTCGAGCTCCTCGGCCGGGCTCTCCACGTACGGCTGGCGGGCCGGCTGCACCTGCGGCGGCACCGGGGCGGCGGTCGCGGTGGCCGGGGCCTCGGCCGGGCGGGCCGGGGCGGAGCCCTCGCCGTCCGGACGGGAGGTCACCGAGCCGATGCCGCCGTACGAGGGGCGGCCGGCCGGACGCTCCGGGGTGCTGCCGCCGGACGCGGAGGCCGGCGGGTTGGCCGGGGTCGCGCTCGCCTTGACCACCGGCTCGCGGACGATGGCCGGCGGCTGCCCGCCGTCGAAGCCGGCCGCGATGACGGTGACCCGGACCTCGTCGCCGAGGGCGTCGTCGATGACGGCGCCGAAGATGATGTTGGCCTCGGGGTGGGCCGCCTCGCTGACCAGCTGGGCGGACTCGTTGATCTCGAACAGGCCGAGGTCGGAGCCGCCGGAGATGGAGAGCAGCACGCCGCGGGCGCCGTCGATCGAGGCCTCCAGCAGCGGCGAGGAGATCGCCATCACGGCGGCGGCCTTGGCGCGGTCCTCGCCGCGGGCCGAGCCGATGCCCATGAGCGCCGAGCCGGCGTCCGACATGACCGACTTGACGTCGGCGAAGTCGAGGTTGATCAGACCGGGGGTGGTGATCAGGTCGGTGATGCCCTGGACACCGGAGAGCAGGACCTGGTCGGCCGAGCGGAACGCGTCCAGGACGCTGACCTGGCGGTCCGAGATGGACAGCAGCCGGTCGTTGGGGATCACGATGAGGGTGTCGACCTCTTCGCGCAGGGCGGCGATGCCGTCCTCGGCCTGGTTGGCGCGCCGCCGGCCCTCGAAGGTGAACGGGCGGGTGACCACGCCGATGGTGAGCGCGCCCAGCGAGCGGGCGATGTTGGCGACGACCGGCGCGCCGCCCGTGCCGGTGCCGCCGCCCTCGCCGGCGGTGACGAAGACCATGTCGGCCCCCTTGAGGACCTCCTCGATCTCCTCGCGGTGGTCCTCGGCGGCCTTCCGGCCGACCTCGGGGTTGGCGCCGGCGCCGAGGCCCCGGGTGAGTTCACGGCCCACATCGAGCTTGACGTCGGCGTCGCTCATGAGGAGGGCCTGCGCATCGGTGTTGATCGCGATGAACTCGACGCCCTTGAGACCGACCTCGATCATCCGGTTGATGGCGTTGACACCACCGCCGCCGATACCGACGACCTTGATGACTGCGAGGTAGTTCTGCGGTGCTGCCACGTCGAAGGCCTCTCGCCTCGAATTTCCGGGTCGGCCCGATGCCCGGTCAGGGCCGAACCGACGGATGTCGATGGGTAGGGAGCCTGGTTTCTGACGTAATGTCCGAAATGCCGACCGCCGACCCCAACCCTAAACTTGACCTTTAGGGTTAGTGCTGCGCCTCTGTCACATCACCAGGGAACAGAGGCTGGTGACACAGGACACTAGGTGGCTCCGGCCACGTGTTTCAACGAACACGCCGAGCTTCCCTTTTTCTTTTGAGCCTATGTGATCATCGACCGGCGAATGAAACCGGGGTGACCACCAAGGGTCGGGCCGACACGAAACCGCGTCAAGCCCACCCGCAGCCCGCCGCCACCCTTTCGGCGACGCGCTCCGCGCGAACCCCTTGTGTACCCGGAAAACCTACCGGATCATCCGGACACCGCAGGCGAGTCAGGGGCGCTGACGTCGAAGTTCGTACCCTTCTGATTCAACAGCGCCACCAGCGCCCGGGCTTTTCGATCGGTCTGCTCGGGACTCCCCCAGCGCACCGTCAAACCCCCGCCGAGCTGCAGCTGGATGTCGTCGTACGAGTGCACCAGGACCGCGCCGGCCCGCTGCCGGACGTCCTCCGGCAGGCCGGCGGCCACCGCCACCGCGCCGCGCACCAGCTGGGGACGGTCGATCACCGACTCGACGTCCAGGGCCTGCTGGCTGAGCTTCAGCTCCACCACCGGCACCCCTTCCGGAGCGGCCGGCTCGGTGGCGAAGCTCACCCCGCCCGCGTCCACCTGGGTGAAGAGTCCGTCCTCGCCCTTGACCGCGGCGACCGCCGTGCGCTGGGTGACCTTCACCCGCAGGGTGTTCGGCCAGCCACGCCACACCTCCGCCTTCGCCACCCGGGGTATCGCCTCCACCCGCCGGCGGGTCTCGTCGAGGTCCACCCGGGCCAGCGGGCCGGAACCGGCCCCGCCGACCGCCGAGCGGACCTCGTCGGCCGTCAGCCGGTCGTCCCGCATCCCCTGCACCGAGACCGAACGGACCTCCAGCACCGAGGAGAAGAACACCAGCCAGGACAGCACTCCGAGGAGCACCGCGGTCACGGCGCCCAGCACCACCACCCCCCGGCGGGAGAGCCGGAGCCGAGGAGCGTACTCCTCGGCCTCGAACTCCTCGTCGAGGGGATCGGCGAGCCGGGCGTCAGCCACGACGGCGGCCGCCCCGGGCGGCCTCGATGGCCTCGTAGACCATGCCCACCAGCAGCTCGTCGGCGTCCCGGCGGCCGAACTCGGCGGCGGCCCGGCTCATGTCCCACAGCCGCTGCGGGTCGGTGAGCACCGGCAGCACGTTCTGCAGCACCCAGTCGGGGCTCAGCTCGGCGTCGTCGACCAGCAGGCCACCGCCGGCCTTGACCATCGGCTGGGCGTTCAGCCGCTGCTCGCCGTTGCCGATCGGCAGCGGCACGAACGCGGCGGGCAGGCCGACCGCGGCCAGCTCGGCCACCGTCATGGCACCGGCCCGGCAGAGCATCATGTCGGCCGCCGCGTAGGCGAGGTCCATCCGGTCCAGGTACGGCACCGGGCGGTACGGCGGCATCCCGGGGATCTCGTCGACCTGCGGCAGCTCGTTCTTCGGGCCGACCGCGTGCAGGATCTGCACCCCGTACTGCTGGAGCCGGGGGGCGATCGCGGCGATCGTCTCGTTCAGCCGGCGGGCGCCCTGCGAGCCGCCGGTCACCAGCAGGGTGGGCAGCCGCTGGTCGAGGCCGAAGTAGTGCCGGGCCTCCGGGCGGACCGCGCCCCGGTCCAGGGTCGCGATGGTCCGGCGCAGCGGGATGCCGATGTACCGGGAGTCGCGCAGCTTGCTGTCCGGGGTGGAGACGGCGACGAAGTCGCTGTACCGGGCGCCGATCTTGTTGGCCAGGCCGGGCCGGGCGTTGGCCTCGTGCACCACGATCGGCACCCCGGCCCGCTTGGCGGCCAGGTAGGCGGGCATCGCGACGTAGCCGCCGAAGCCGACCACGGCGTCCGCCTTGACCCGCTCGATGATCTCCTGGGCGGCCCGGACGGTGCCGCGCAGCCGGCCCGGGACGGTGATCAGCTCGGGGGTGGGCTTGCGGGGCAGCGGGACGGCCGGGATCAGCTCCAGCTGGTAGCCGCGCTCGGGCACCAGCCGGGTCTCCAGGCCGCGCTCGGTGCCGAGGGCGGTGATCCCGATGGACGGGTCGTGCCTGCGGAGGGCGTCCGCGAGGGCCATGGCCGGCTCGATGTGACCGGCGGTCCCCCCGCCGGCGAGTACGACATGCACCGAAATTCACCGCTCCCTGCGTGCCGGCCCGCTGGCCGGGCGCGCTGTGGTTCGTCGTCGTGGCAGCACCCGGGCCAGCTGCTTCCTGATCCGGGAGTTCTTGCTCCGGGCGGCCAGGGCCGCCTTCGCGCCCGAGCTGCTGCGTGCCAGGCAGAGCAGCACCCCGATCGCGGACATGGCCGACAGCATGGCGGAACCGCCGTAGGAGAACAGCGGGAGCGGGACGCCCGCGATGGGCAGCAGTCCCAGCGCCGACCCCAGGTTGATCACGGCCTGCGCCATGATCCAGGTGGTGGCGGCTCCCGCGGCGTACCTGACGAAGGGATCCTTCGTGCCGATGGCCACACGGATACCCGCGTAGCCTAGTGCCGCGAAGAGACCGATCACCGACAGCGTCCCCACCAGACCGAGTTCCTCGCCCGTGGTGGCGAAGATGAAGTCGGTGTGCGCCTCCGGGAGCTGGCCCCACTTCTCCACGCCGGCGCCGAGTCCGGAGCCGAACAGGCCGCCGAGGCCGAACGAGTAGACGCCGTGCAGGGCCTGGAAGCAGGCGCCGGCCGGGTCGAGCTTGGTCACGCCGATGCAGGAGAGCCGCTCGGCGCGGTGCGGGACGGTGACCACCAGGGCGGTGCAGACGACGACGGCGACGCCGAGCGTGGCGACGAACAGCCGCAGCGGCGCGCCGACCATCCAGAGCAGGCCGAAGAGCATCGCCACCAGGATCATCGAGGTGCCCATGTCGCCGCCGAGCATGATCAGCGCGAGCAGCAGCAGGGCGCCCGGCACCAGCGGGACCAGCAGGTGCTTCCACTGGTCGAGGGTGCCGGCCTTCTGCTTGCGGGCGAGCAGGTCGGCGCCCCAGAGCACCAGGGCGAGCTTGGCGAACTCGGACGGCTGGAACTGGAACACGCCGAAATCCAGCCAGTTCCGGTTGCCGTTGACCTCCATGCCGATGCCCGGGATCGCGACCAGCACCATGGCGCCGATCACCGCGAACATCACCGGGTAGACGATCACCCGCAGCACGGCCACCGGTACCAGGGCGAAGCCGAGCAGCAGGGTGAAGCCGAGCACCACCGCGAGCAGCTGCTTGTAGAAGTAGAACTGGGTCGAGCGGTGCTGGCCCAGCGCGAGGATCTGCGAGGCCGAGAAGACCATCATCAGCCCGAGCACGACCAGCAGCAGCGCGGTGCCGGCGACCAGCAGGTAGGGGGTGAGCGGCCGGTCCAGGGCGTACCGCACGCGGGCCCGGAAGGCCTGCAGCCGGGCGAGCGGACCGGCCGACTTGTAGGCGGTGGTGGTGGCCGAGATCACCCGCAGGGAGCCGGCCGGGCGCCCCTTCTCCGGCGCGCTCGAACCGCCCGCCCTGCCGCCCTGCCCCACCACAGCTCCCCTTCTCGTCCTCGTGGCCTCCGGCCGGAGGCCACGAGGCACGGGTCGCCTACCGGTTCCCGTCCGCCAGCTCCCGGACGGCCGCGGCGAAGAGGTCGCCGCGCTCGCCGTAGTTGGTGAACATGTCCATCGAGGCGCAGGCCGGGGCCAGCAGCACCGTGTCACCCGTTCGGGCGAGTGACGCGGCCGCGCGGACCACCTCGGTCATCGCCACCGCGCCAGTCTGGCCCTCGGCCGCCTCGATCACCGGGACATCCGGGGCGTGTCGCGCCAGTGCCTCGCGGATCAGCGCGCGGTCCTCGCCCATCAGCACGGCGCCCCGCAGCCGCTCGGCCGCGCCCTGGACGAGGTCGTCGAAGGTCGCGCCCTTGGCGAGGCCGCCGGCGATCCAGACGATCGGCCGGTACGCGGCGAGCGAGGCCGCCGCGGCGTGGGTGTTGGTCGCCTTGGAGTCGTCGACGTACGTGACGCCGTCGGCCACCGCGACCTCGGCGATCCGGTGTGCGTCCGGCCGGAAGGCGCGCAGGCCCTCCCGCACGGCCTTCGGCTCCACGCCGTAGGCGCGGGCCAGCGCGGCGGCCGCGAGGGCGTTGGTGATGTTGTGGGGCGCCGGGGGGTTGACGTCCTCCACCGAACCCAGTTCGGCGGCGCTGGTCGCCCGGTCGGGCACGAACGCGCGGTCCACCAGCAGGCCGTCGACCACGCCGAGGTTCGACGGGCCGGGCGCGCCGAGGCCGAAGCCGACCGCCCGGCAGCCCTCCTCGACGTCGGCCTCGCGGACCAGCGCCTCGGTGGCCGGGTCGGCCAGGTTGTACACGCAGGCGACGACGTTGCCCTCGTAGATCCGGCCCTTGTCGGCGGCGTACGCCTCCATGGAGCCGTGCCAGTCGAGGTGGTCGGGCGCCAGGTTGAGCACGGCCGCCGCGTAGGGGCGCAGCGAGGGCGCCCAGTGCAGCTGGTAGCTGGAGAGCTCGACGGCGAGCACGTCGTAGGGCTCGTCGGCGAGCACCGCGTCCAGCACCGAGACCCCGACGTTGCCGACGGCGGCGGTGCGCCGGCCGGCCGCGGTGAGGATCGAGGCGAGCATCTGGACGGTGGTGGTCTTGCCGTTGGTACCGGTGACGGCCAGCCAGGGGGCGGGCTCGCCGGTGGCGGGCAGCGGCCGGCGCAGGTGCCAGGCCAGCTCGACGTCGCCCCAGACCTCGACGCCGGCCTCGGCGGCCGCGGCGAACAGCGGGCTGCTCGGCGGCCAGCCCGGCGAGGTGACGACCAGCCGGGTGCCCTCGGGCAGGGTGGCGCCGTCGCCGAGGCGGACGGTGACGCCCCGGGCCTCCAGCTCGGCGGCGCGGGCCCGGAGGCCCTCGCCGGTGCCGCCGTCCACGACGGTGACCTCCGCGCCGAGGCCGCGCAGGACGCGGGCGGCGCTGATGCCGGAGACACCGAGCCCGGCGACGGCGACCGGCAGGCCGGCCCAGTCCGGGGTGGCCGGTTCGGCGGCGGTCATCCGGTCACCCATCCCGCGTAGAAGAGGCCGAGGCCGACGGCCACGCACAGACCCTGGATGATCCAGAACCGGACCACGACCAGGACCTCGCTCCAGCCCTTGAGTTCGAAGTGGTGCTGCAGGGGGGCCATCTTGAAGACGCGCTTGCCGGTCATCCGGAACGAGCCGACCTGGATGATCACCGAGAGGGTGATGATCACGAAGAGGCCGCCCAGCAGGACGAGCAGGATCTCGGTGCGCGAGCAGATCGCCAGACCGGCCAGCGCGCCGCCGAGGGCCAGCGAGCCGGTGTCGCCCATGAAGATCTTGGCGGGCGAGGTGTTCCACCAGAGGAAGCCGAAGCAGGAGCCCATCAGGGCGGCCGCGACCACCGCGAGGTCCAGCGGGTCGCGGACGTCGTAGCAGTTGGAGGTGGCCGAGGCCACGTAGGCGCAGCTCTGGCCGTACTCCCAGACGCCGATGAAGGTGTAGGCACCGAAGGCCATCACCGAGGCGCCGGTGGCCAGGCCGTCCAGACCGTCCGTCAGGTTGACGCCGTTGGAGGTCGCGGCGATCAGGAAGTACGCGAAGATGACGAACAGCACCGGGCCGATCGCCCACTCGAAGTCCCGGACGAAGGACAGGTGCTCGGAGGCCGGGCGGCGGCCGGCGTTGTCGGGGAACTGCAGGGCGAGGACTGCGAACAGCAGGCCGACGATGGACTGGCCGGCCAGCTTGGCCTTCGCCCGCAGGCCCAGCGAGCGCCGCTTGACGACCTTGATGTAGTCGTCGAGGAAGCCCACCAGGCCCAGACCGGTGGTCAGGAACAGCACCAGCAGGCCGGAGGCGGTCGGGCTCTCGCCCGTTATCGCCTTGGTCGCGAAGTAGGCCACCAGGGTCGCCAGGATGAAGGCGATGCCGCCCATGGTGGGCGTGCCCTTCTTGCTGTGGTGCGCCTTGGGGCCGTCGTCGCGGATGTACTGGCCGTAGCCCTGCCGGGCGAGCAGCTTGATCAGCGCGGGGGTGCCGACCAGCGACAGGATCAGGCCGATCATGCCGGAGAAGAGGATCTGCTTCATTACTCGGCCGCACCGTCCGCGAGGAGGGCCTCGGCCACCTTCTCCAGCCCCACCGAACGGGAGGCCTTCACCAGCACCACATCCCCCGGCCGCAGCTGACTGCGCAGCAGCTCGACCGCCGCGTCCGCGTCGGACACCAGCACCGACTCCTCACCCCACGAACCTTCGTTCCTCGCGCCCAGTTCCATGCAGGCCGCCTCGCGTCCGCCGACCGCCACCAGCTTGGTGACGTCCAGCCGGACGGCGAGCCGCCCGATGGCGTCATGCTCGGCCAGGCTGTCCTCGCCGAGCTCCCGCATCTCGCCGAGCACCGCCCAGGTGCGGCGGCGCTCCGGGCCGCGCCCCCCCATCGAGATCAGCGCCCGCAGCGCGGCCCGCATCGAGTCGGGGTTCGCGTTGTAGGCGTCGTTGACGACGGTGACACCATCGGCCCGGTCGACGACCTCCATGCGCCAGCGGGACAGCGCACCCGCCTGGCTCAGCGCTTCGGCGGTGTCGTCGACGGTCATCCCGAGCTCCATCGCCACCGCGGCGGCGGCGAGGGCGTTCGAGACGTGGTGCTCACCGTACAGGCGCAGCTGCACGGGTGCGGAACCGGCCGGGGTGCTCAGCGTGAAGGATGGCCGTCCGGTGGAGTCCAGGCGAACGTCCCGTGCCCGGACGTCGGCGTCCGGGGACTCCCCGAAGAACACCACCCGGGCCCTGGTGCGCGCGGCCATGGCGCGCACCAGACGGTCGTCCGCGTTGAGGATCGCCGCGCCGTCGGCGGGCAGCGCCTCGACGAGTTCGCCCTTGGCCTCGGCGATGGCCTCCTGGGAGCCGAACTCGCCGACGTGCGCGGTGCCGACGTTCAGCACCAGGCCGATCCGGGGCGGGGTGATCGAGGTGAGGTACTCGATGTCGCCCTTGTGCCGGGCCCCCATCTCCAGCACCAGGTGCCGGGTGGTGCCCTCGACCCGCAGGGCGGTCATCGGGTGGCCGATCTCGTTGTTGAGCGAGCCGGGCGGGTAGACCGTGTCGCCCAGGCGCTCCAGCAGCTGGGCGATGAGGTCCTTGGTGCTGGTCTTCCCGGCCGAGCCGGTCAGCGCGACCACGGCGGCCTCGGAGCGGCCCACGACGGCGCGGGCCAGCTTGCCGAGCGCGTCCACCACGCTGTCGACCAGCACGGCGGGCCCGTCGACCGGGCGGGAGGCCAGCACCGCGACGGCGCCGGCCGCGACCGCGGTCTCCGCGTAGTCGTGGCCGTCCACGCGCTCGCCGACGAAGGCCGCGAACAGACCACCGGGGCGGACCTTGCGGGAGTCGACCTCGACCGGGGCGGTCACCAGGGCGTCGGGGTCGGCGCCGGCCAGGGTTCCGCCGACTGCGGCGGCCACCTCGGCGAGGGTCAGTGCGATCACGGCTGCTCTACTCCTCCGGTGCCCCGGGCGGCCGTGGTCCGCGCGATGGATTCGCGCAGCACCTCCCGGTCGTCGAAGGGGCGGATCTCGTCTCGTACGTACTGGCCGAGCTCGTGGCCCTTGCCGGCCACCAGCACGGTGTCACCGGCCTGGGCGCGGGCGACCGCCAGCTCGATCGCCTCGGCGCGGTCGGGCACGACCAGGACGGCGCCGCGCTCGGCCTCGGGCACCGCGGCGGCGCCGTTCAGCATGGTGGCGAGGATCGCCAGCGGGTCCTCGCTGCGCGGGTTGTCGCTGGTCAGCACGGCGGTGTCGGCGAGCCGGGCCGCGATGCCGCCCATCGGGGCGCGCTTGTGGGGGTCGCGGTCGCCGCCGCAGCCGACCACCACGTGCAGCCGGCCCTTGGTGACCTCGCGCAGCGAGCCGAGGACGGCCTCCAGGGCGTCCGGCTTGTGCGCGTAGTCGACCACCGCGACGTAGGGCTGTCCGGCGTCCACCCGCTCCAGCCGGCCGGGCACGCCGGGGACGGCGGCGACGCCGGCCACCGCACGCTCCAGCGGGAGCCCGGCGGTGGCGAGCAGGACGATCGCGGCCAGCGCGTTGGCGACGTTGAACGGGCCGGGCAGCGGGACGGAGGCGTCCGCCTCGGCGCCGTCGGGGCCGAGCACCCGGAAGGTCGAGCCGACCGGGCCGAGCTGGACGTCCACCGCCCGCCAGTCCGCCGCGGGGGCGCCGGTGGCGGAGAAGGTGGCGACCGGGATCTTCGCCTCCGCGGCGAGTCGGCGGCCGTAGGCGTCGTCCAGGTTGACCACGCCGGCGCGGGACTTGCCGGGCTGGAAGAGCCGGGCCTTCGCCTGGAAGTAGTCCTCCATGTCCGGGTGGAAGTCGAGGTGCTCGGGGGTGAGGTTGTTGAACAGCGCGACGTCGTAGGCCACGCCGTCGGTGCGGCCGTAGACCAGGGCGTGGCTGGAGACCTCCATGGTCACCGCGTCGGCGCCGCGCTCGCCCATCACGGCGAGGATCGCGTGCAGGTCGGTGGCCTCGGGGGTGGTCCGCTCGCTCTTGATCCGCTCGTCGCCGACCCGCATCTCGACGGTGCCGATCACGCCGGGGTGGCGGCCGGCGCCGCGCAGGCCGCCCTCGACCAGGTACGAGGTGGTGGTCTTGCCGTTGGTGCCGGTGAGGCCGATCATCAGCAGCCGCTCGGACGGCCGGTCGTAGACGGCGGCCGCGAGCTCGCCCATCCGGGCCCGGGGCCGGTCGACCACCAGCAGCGGCAGGCCGCTGCCGGCCGCCAGCTCGGCGCCGGCCGGGTCGGTGAGCACCGCGACCGCGCCGGCCGCGGCGGCCTGCCCGGCGAACGACGCGCCGTGGTGGTTGGCCCCCGGGAACGCCACGTAGAGGTCGCCGGGGCGGACCTCGCGGGCGTTGTGGGTGACGCCGGTGACCTCGGGTCCCTCGACGGGGTCGAGGCCCAGCAGGCGGGCGACCTCGGCGAGCGGCCGGGCGCCGGTCCGGGCGGGGCGGGGCGGGCTCACGGTGATTTGATCGGGTTTCGGCACGGCGGAGAGGCTATCCGCCGAAGGGCGTCCAGGGCCAAACCGGCTCTTTTCCGTACCGGCGGCCGCACCCGCCAGGTCGTTGCTCATGGTCGATCACGGCTTCCACTCGACGGGCAGGTTGGGCGCCTCGCTGCCGCTCGGCGGGACCTGGAGGGTCTTGAGGGTGAACTCCATCACCTGCTTGAACACCGGACCGCACAGCTGGCCGCCGAAGTGGCCGTTGACCGGGTCCTGGATCACACAGGAGACGGTGACCCGCGGCTGGTCGGCCGGGGCGAAGCCGATGAAGGAGGCGGTGTAGCCCCGGTAGCCGCCGGCCTTGGGGTCGACCCGGTTGGCGGTCCCGGTCTTGCCGGCGACCCGGTAGCCCGGGATCGCGGCCTTGCCGCCGGTGCCCTGCTCGTCGGAGACGACCGACTCCAGCATCTCGGTGAGGGTCTTGGCGGTCTGCTCGCCGACCACCCGGGACTGCCCGGACGCCGGGGCCGGGGAGTACTTGCCGTCCGGCGCGGTGGTGCCCTGGACGACGCTGGGCGCCACCCGGACCCCGCCGTTGGCGATGGTCGAGAACACCGAGGTCGCCTGCAGCGCGTTGACCGAGAGCCCCTGGCCGAACGGGATCGTGTACTGCTTGGAGGCCTTCCAGTCCTCCGGCTTGTCCAGCAGTCCGGCGGTCTCGCCGGGGAAGCCCAGGCCGGTCTGCTGGCCGATGCCGAACTTCCGCAGGTAGTCGTAGAGCACCTGGTTGGCCTCGGGCTGGGTGGCGCCGAGGGTCTGGGCGGCCTCGATGGTGCCGATGTTGGAGGACTTGGCGAGCACGCCGGCCAGGGTGAGGTACCAGGTGTCGTGCTCCACGTCGTCCTTGAACGCCACGTCGCCGCGGACCAGCGGGTACGGCACGGTGACCTTGGTGTCCCAGGTGGCCTTGCCGGTGTCCAGCACGGCCGCCATGGTCATCAGCTTGGCGGTGGAGCCGGGCTCGTAGGCGTCCTGGAGGGCGGCGTTGCCGAGCTGCGAGTTCTTGGCGGTGCTCAGGTCGTTGGGGTTGAAGCCGGGCGAGGTGGCCATCGCCAGCACCTGGCCGTTCCGCACGTCCTGGACGATCACGTAGCCCTTCTCCGCCCCGGCGTTGGAGACCTGGTCGGTGATGGCCCGCTGGGCGGCCCACTGGATGTCCCGGTTGATGGTCAGCCGCAGGTCGGTACCGGGCACGGCGGGCTCCAGCGAGCCGCCCGCGGTGGGCACCAGGCGGCCGCCGGCCTGGGCGTAGCTGCTGTGGCCGTCCTTGCCGGCCAGCAGCTCCTGGTACTGCTGCTCCAGCCCGCCGGACCCCTCGCCCTCGGCGTTGACGAAGCCGACCAGGTTGGCGGCCAGCCCGTCGGACGGGTAGACCCGCTTCTGGGTCTCCCGGTTGAAGACGCCGGCCAGCGGGTTGACGCACTCGTTGTCCAGCCGGGTGCGGCCGCCCTCCTCGGCGGGCTTGTTCAGCAGCCGCTTCTGGGCCTGGCAGGCGCGCGAGCCGGCCTGCTTCTCCAGGCCGGACTTGAGGTCGCTGATCTGGTTCTTGACATCCGGGCTCTGCTGGGCGGCGAGCCGCTTGTAGCGGGTCTTGGGGGTGTGCAGGTCGGCGGCGATCTTCTCCTTGGGCACACCGAGGATCGGCGCCAGCAGGGCGGCGGCCTGCTCGGGCGCGTCCGGCAGGCCGGTCGCCTCGGGGGTGAACATCGCCGGGTCGGCGGTGATGTCGTAGGCGTCGACGGTGGTGGCCAGGGCCACGCCGTCGGAGGACGTTATCGAGCCGCGCTCGGCGGTGATCGGGATGTTCAGGTAGCGGTTGGTGTTGGCGTCGGCGGCCAGTGCGTCGGAGTCCAGCAGCTGGAGCTGGACCAGGCGTCCGGCGAAGATCGAGAACACCACCGAGAGCGCGATGGTGATCACCCGCAGCCGGCGGCGCGGATCGGCCAGCCGGATCCCCCGGGAGACCGGCCGGCGGGCCGGCGGACGGCGCTGCGGGCGCGGGCGGGGCACCGGCGGGCGGCCGTCGGAGCGGCGCTGCTCCGGGGCGCGCGGGGGGCGGGGCCGGGCGGCCGGGTCCCTCGGGGACTGGGCCCGGGCGGCCGACGGCTTGGCCGCCGACGGCTTGGCGCTCTGCGGCCGGGGGCTCTGGGCGCGGGGGTTCTGGGCCTTGGGGTTCTGCGCCTTGGGGTCGGGTGCCTTCGGGCTCTGCGACCTCGGGCTCTGCGACTTCGGGCTCTGCGGCTTCGGGTTCTGGGCGCGGCCGGCGGACTGCCCGCGCGGGGCGGCCGGACGCGGCGCGGCGCCCCTGACCGGGCGGCGCCCGTCGGCGCCGCCGCCGGAGGGCTGGCGGGGGGTGCTCATCGGCCGGCACCTCCGCCCGCGTGCGGCGACGGCTGCGCCGGGCCCGGGTTGACCTGGACGGTGACGTCACCACCGGCCGCCGGGCCGGTCGGCGAGGCGGCGGGGGTGGCGGCGGCGGGCGGCGGCGGGGCGGCCGGAGCCGTCGTCCCCGCGGCCGGCTGGCCGCTCGGCGGAGCACTGGGCTGGGCGCCGGGCGCGGGCGGGGCACTGGGCTGGGCGCCGGGCGCGGGCTGCTTGGCGGGCCACGGTTCCGCGGTGGACCGTTTCACCGGGGGGCTGTCCTGGGCCGCCTTGGGCGTGCCGACCACCGCGCCGCCGTTCGGCAGGTCGAGGAAGGCCATCCCGCCGGCCGGCACCATGCCCAGTTCGGCGGCCCGGCGGGCCAGCGCGTCCGGCGCGGAGTTCTGGTCGATCTGGTGCTGCAGCCCCTGCTGCTCGTCGGTCAGCACGGTGGTCTGGCGCTGCAACCGGGACAGCTCGAAGGAGCCCTCGTTGAGCGCGGTGTTCAGCGCGAGCAACCCGAGCAGCCCGGCGCCGAGCAGCAGCACCACCAGGACCGCGAACGGCGTACGTCCCCGTACCTGCCGTCCCGGACGCACGGTGATCCGCGCCCTGCCGCTCTGCCCGGGGAGCAAACGGCCCCCCGCCCCGCCTCCGGCCACCGGCCCCACTGTCTTTCCTCCGCCCTTCGGACCGCCCCGGTGCCGGTCAGCGCCGGGTGCTTCGGTCCCTGATCCTCTCCGCCACCCGCAGCCGCACGGGCGCGGCGCGCCGGTTCTCCTCGATCTCCTCCTCCGTGGCCAACTCGGCACCGCGAGTGATCAGCTTCAGCCAGGGCTGGTGCTCCTCGGGGACGAACGGCAGCCCCGGCGGGGCGGTGCTGGTGGCGCCGGCCGCGAAGTACTGCTTGACCAGGCGGTCCTCCAGCGACTGGTACGACATCACGACGATCCGCCCGCCGAGCGTCAGGACGTCCAGCGCCCCGGGGATCGCCCGGTCCAGGACCTCCAGCTCGCCGTTGACCTCGATCCGCAGCGCCTGGAAGGTCCGCTTGGCCGGGTTCCCGCCGGTGCGGCGGGTGGCGGCCGGGATGGCACCGCGCACCAACTCGACCAGACGCGCGCTGGTGGTGAACGGTTCCTTCTCGCGCTCCCGGACGATGACCGAGGCGATCTTGCCGGCGAACCGCTCCTCGCCGTAGAACTTGAGGATCCGGGCCAGCTCGCCGTGGCTGTAGGTGTTCAGCACCTCGGCCGCGCTGATCCCCCGGGTCTGGTCCATCCGCATGTCCAGCGGCGCGTCCTGGGAGTAGGCGAAGCCGCGGTCGGCCTCGTCCAGCTGCATCGAGGAGACACCGAGGTCGAAGAGGATGCCGTCGATCGCGGGGACGTCCAGCCGGTCCAGCACCTCGGGGATCTCGTCGTAGACGGCGTGCACCAGGGTCGCCCGGTCGCCGAAGCGGGCCAGCCGCTCGCCGGAGAGCTTCAGCGCCGCCGGGTCGCGGTCCACCGCGATCAGCCGGACCTCCGGGAACTGGGTGAGCAGCGCCTCGCTGTGACCGCCGAGGCCGAGGGTGGCGTCCACCACCACCGCGCCGGGCCGGGAGATCGCCGGGGCCAGCGCGTCCATGCACCGCTGCAGCATCACCGGGACGTGCTTGGGTGCCGGCTCGTTGGTGGTCATGCGCTGTGGCGCCCTTCCTCGGTGCGAAAGCCGCCCGACGTCCGGGGAGCTCCGACCATTCTGTCCCACCGGGAGGTGGAGCCGTCGCTCGGGCCGGGCCGCGCGGCCCGTGGTCCCCGCCCGCTCCGAGGGGAAGGCCGTGACCGCCCGGCGCCGGGGAAGGTGCGCCAGGTGGCACGGAGAGCGGGTGGAGGCCACGGGCCGCGTCGGTCACCGCACGGCCGGAAAGGCCCGGTTGACGGGCCTCGGCGGGTGTGCTCCACTGCGCCGCAACTCTATCGCGCACGCCCCGTCAGTCAATGGCCCGCTCCGGCGCACCACCCGGGCGGCGGTACGGATCACCGCAGGTCGCGGGGGTGCTCGTGGCACATGCCAGGGGCCCGGTGCACCACCCGGGTGGCGCACACGGACCCCGTCCGGCCGTTGTCGGGATGCCCTCGGCAACAGGCGCCCGCTCTGTAGCAATCGGCCCCACCGCACACCGGGAAATCGCACTAACGTCTCCCCCATGACAGTGACTCCCGACCGGCCCGGGCCGACCGCCGCTGCCGACCCCGCCCCACCGACCGTCATCGACCGTTTCGTCGCCGCCAACCGCACGTACGCGGTGACCTTCCGCGACGGCGGCATGGACGCCCGCCCGGTCCAGCGGATCGCCGTGGTGGCCTGCATGGACGCCCGTCTCGACCTGTTCGCCGCACTCGGCCTCGAACTCGGCGACGCCCACGTCATCCGCAACGCGGGCGGTGTGGTCACCGACGACACCATCCGCTCCCTCACCATCAGCCAGCGGGCCCTGGGCACCCGCTCGATCGCCCTGATCCACCACACCGGCTGCGGCCTGCTCGGCCTGACCGAGGACTTCCGGCGCGAGCTGGAGCTGGAGGTCGGCCAGCGCCCGCAGTGGGCGGTCGAGGCCTTCGTCGACCTGGACGGCGACGTCCGCCAGTCGATGCAGCGGGTGCGCACCTCCCCCTTCCTGCTCCACACCGACGACGTGCGCGGCTTCGTGTTCGACGTCCACACCGGCCTGCTGCGCGAGATCGACTGATCCCTGCCCGACCGATCCCTGCCCGACCGGCCCGTCCGAGCGGCCCGTCCGGGCCCGCCGGGCCCCCGGCCGAGCTGCGCGGCCCTTCCAAGTGGTGACTTCTGGCCTCCTCAGGGGGGAGAATGCGCCTGCCGGTCTGACCTCGAACCACCTGGGGCGGCCAGCCGCAGGCCGTACTCCGGCACCCGGCTCCCGCACGCGGAACCGCGCCCGGAGGGGCCGCGTCCAGCATGGGGTGGGGCCGGGCTCGGACGGAGCCGGTCGTGGTGTGCCAGGGAGCGAACGGGTGACGAGCTACAGCGATCAGGCCGGTCTCAACGGTCGTGCGGGGGGCGACCAGGAGGCCGCGGGGTACGCCCCGGTCGGCCTGCCGGAACTCGCCGCCGTCGTCGACCGCGTCCGCGGCAACATCGAGAGCGTGATCGAGGGCAAGCCGGAGGCCGTGCGGATCGCCCTGACCGTCCTGCTCGCCGAGGGCCACCTGCTGCTGGAGGACGTGCCCGGCGTCGGCAAGACCATGCTCGCCAAGGCCCTCGCCCGGTCCGTCGACTGCACCGTGCGACGCATCCAGTTCACCCCGGACCTGCTGCCCTCGGACGTCACCGGCACCAACATCTTCGACCAGCAGCAGCGCGACTTCGAGTTCCGCCCCGGTGCGATCTTCGCCCAGATCGTGGTCGGCGACGAGATCAACCGGGCCTCGCCCAAGACCCAGTCCGCGCTGCTGGAGTCGATGGAGGAGCGCCAGGTCACCATCGACGGCACCAGCTACGAACTGCCCTCGCCGTTCATGGTCGTCGCCACCCAGAACCCGGTCGAGATGGAGGGCACCTACCCCCTCCCGGAGGCCCAGCGGGACCGCTTCATGGCCCGGATCTCGATGGGCTACCCCAGCCCCGAGGCCGAGTTCGCGATGCTCGACGTGCACGCCGGCGCCAGCCCGCTGGACGACCTGCAGCCGGTCGCGCACGCCGCCGACATCCTCAAGCTGATCGACCTGGTCCGCACCGTGCACGTCGCCGACCCGGTCCGCCGCTACGCCGTCGACCTGGTCGCCGCCACCCGCAACAGCCACGAGCTGCGGCTCGGCGCCTCGCCGCGCGCCACCCTGCACCTGGTCCGGGCGGCCCGCGCCGCCGCCGCCCTGGACGGCCGCGACTACGTCACCCCGGACGACATCCAGCGCCTCGCCGTCCCGGTGCTCGCCCACCGCCTGATGCCCACCGCCGAGACCCAGCTCAGCCGCCGCACCGCCGAGCAGATCGTCGCCGACCTGGTCGCCCGCCTGCCGCTGCCGCGCCCGCAGCAGGGCGGCACCGCCGTCCGGAGGGGCTGAGGTGGGCCCGTCCGACGAACCGTCGGGCCTGCGCGCCGGCCTGCGCGGACTCACCACCCGCGGCCGCTCCTTCCTCGCCGCCGGGCTGACCGCCGTGGTCTGCGCGTACCTGCTCGGCCAGGACGCGCTGCTGCGCGTCGGCGTCCTGCTCGCCGTGCTGCCGCTGGCCGCCGCGATGCTGCTGGCCAACACCCGCTACCGGGTCGCCAGCGGACGCCGGCTCACCCCGCACCGCGCGGTGGCCGGCCAGGAGGCCCGGGTGCACCTGCGGGTGGACAACGTCTCGCGGGTCCCCACCGGCCTGCTGCTGCTGGAGGACAAGGTCCCGTACGTGCTCGGGCCGCGCCCGCGGTTCGTGCTGGACCGGGTCGAGCCGCGCGGCCACCGCGAGGTCTCCTACCGGGTCCGCTCCGACCTGCGCGGCCGCTACCCGCTCGGCCCGCTCCAGCTGCGGCTCTCCGACCCGTTCGGGATGTGCGAGCTGAACCGCTCGTTCTCCGCCTCCGACGTGCTCACCGTCGTCCCGCAGGTGCTGGCGCTGCCGCACGTGCGGCTCAGCGGCGAGTGGGCCGGGCAGGGCGAGAGCCACACCCGCTCCCTCGCGCTGGCCGGCGACGACGACGTCATCCTGCGCGAGTACCGGGCCGGCGACGACCTGCGCCGGGTGCACTGGAAGTCCACCGCCCGCTACGGCGAGCTGATGGTCCGGCGCGAGGAGCAGCCCCGCCGGGCCCGCGCCACCGTCCTGCTGGACACCCGCGAGACCGGCCACCGCGGCAGCGGCCCGGCCTCGTCCTTCGAATGGGCCGTCGGCTGCGCCGCCTCCGTCGCCGTGCACCTGCTGGAGCGCGGCTACCAGACCCGGCTGCTCACCGACACCGGCCACGCCGTGCCCGGCATCGAGGGTGACGGCGGGCACGGCGCCGCCGTCACCTCCGGCGTCATCCTGGACGCGCTCGCCGTCGTCGACCTCTCCGACGGCGCCGGGCTCTCCCGCGCCGAGGAGCCGCTGCGCTCCGGCGGCGAGGGCCTGCTGGTGGCCGTCCTCGGCGAACTCGACGAGGAGCAGACCGCCCGGCTCGCCCGGCTGCGCAACCGCACCGGCGGCGCCGTCGCCTTCCTGCTCGACACCGGCACCTGGGCCGGGCTGCGCCTGCTCGCCCCCGACACCGGCGGCGAGGAGTTCCGCGACCGGGCCCGCCGGCTGCGCGAGGCCGGCTGGACGGTGCTCACCGTCCGCGCCGGCGACTCCGTCCCCGAGCTGTGGCGGGCCGCCGACCGGGCCGAGTCGTCCGCCCCCTACCGAGAGGAGGCCGGCGCGTGACCACCCGGGCCAAACTGACCGTGTACTCGGCGCTGGCGACCGCCCTGGCCGCGCTCTGCCTGACCCCGCTGCTGACCTCCAGGGGCTGGATCGTCCACGCCTACCTGGTGGTGGCGGTCCTCGCGCTGGTGGGCGCCGGACTGCGGCGCACGCCGTTCTACCGGTGGACCGTGCCGCTCGGCCAGCTGCTGGTGCTGTTCGTCCTGCTGCTGCTCGGCTTCGCCTCCTCCTCCGCGGTCTTCGGCGGCGTGGTGCCCGGCACCGAATCGGTCCGCACCCTCGGCCGGGTCCTCGGCCAGGGGTTCACCGACGTCCGTGACTACGCCATCCCCGCCCCGCCCAACCCCGGCCTGCGGATGATCCTGGTCGGCTCGGTCGGCCTGATCGCCGTCGCGGTGGACACCGTCGCGGTCACCTACCGCCGCTCGGCGCTGGCCGGGCTGCCGCTGCTCGCCCTCTACTCGGTCGGCAACGGCCTGGCCGGCGACCAGAGCAGCTGGCTCTGGTTCGCCACCGCCGCCGCCGGCTACCTGCTGCTGCTCTTCGCCGAGGGCCAGGACCGGGTCTCCCGCTGGGGCCGGATCTTCCGCGGCGCCGAACGCGGTGAGGGCGGCGGCCTCGGCGCGCTCGGCCAGGGCGGCCGGCAGGTCGGCGTGGTGGCGCTCGTGCTCGCCCTGCTGCTGCCGGCCTTCCTGCCGCGCTGGGGCTCGGGTCTGCTGCACAGCGGCTCCGGCACGGCCGCCGGCCGGCACGGCGGCGCGGGCGCCAGCAGCCTCGACCCGCTGGTCGCGCTGACCGGGGCGCTGCCCAACCCCCGTCACATCGAGCTGTTCACCTACTGGTCGGAGAGCAAGTCCGCCGGCTCCACCTACCTGCGCACCGGGGCGCTGGATGTCTTCGACGGCGAGACCTGGAAGCGCGGCTCGTCGAACACCGTGCCGTTCACCGGCGCCCTGCCCGCCCCCGAGGGCCTGGGGCCGGTCGACGTGCCGGAGGCCAAGACCGAGGTCATGATCGGCAACCGGCTGGACGACGCCTGGCTGCCGCTGCCCTACCCGGCGCGGACGGTCAACCTGCGCGACAACTCCGCCTGGCAGCTCGACCCGGCCACCGCCAGCGTGCTCCCCGCCAAGGACAAGGCGATCAAGGGCCTCAAGTACACGGCCACCGGCCTGGAGGTGCAGCCCACCGCCACCAGCCTGCGCAGCGCGCCCAAGCCGGCCGAGCGGATCTCCCGGCAGTACCTCAACGTTCCCGAGCTGCCCCCCGTGGTCAAGCAGACGGCGCTCGACATCACCAAGAACGCACCGACCCAGTACGACAAGATGGACGCGCTGCGTGCCTGGTTCACCGGCCCGGAGTTCACCTACGACGCCACCACCAGGACCGACAGCGGCGGCGACGCGATGGCGGACTTCCTCGCCCGCCGCCGCGGGTTCTGCGTCCACTTCGCCTCCACCATGGCGGTGATGGCCCGCTACCTCGGCGTCCCCTCCCGCGTCGCGCTCGGCTTCACCCCCGGCGACACCAAGGGCGGCAACGTCTACTCGGTGACCGACGCGATGTACCACGCCTGGCCCGAGCTGTACTTCGAGGGCTACGGCTGGCTGCGCTTCGAGCCCACCCCGACCCGCGGCGTCCAGCCCGACTACTCCGACCCGGTCTCCGCCCCGGCCACCCAGCCGACCACCGCCCCGGCCCCGCAGCCGCAGGCCACCGCGCCGGTCGACACGCCGTCCGCCAACCCCGACTGCGACGCCAAGCTGCGCCGCACCGGCGACTGCGGCGACCGGCGCGACACCGCGGCCGGCACCGACCAGGGGTTCGCCCTGCCCTCCGGCAAGACCCTGGCCGCGCTGGCCGTCGCCCTGCTCGGGCTGGTGCTCCTGCTCACCCCGATGGTCTGGCGCGCCCTGCTGCGGCGGCGCCGGCTCGGCACGGGCGGGCGGCGCGGCCCCGGCGGGCCGGGCGGTCCGGGCGGGCCGGGACCGGACGGGCTCACCGACGCCCAGGTGCTGGCCGCCTGGGACGAGCTGATCGACTCCGCCTGGGACCTCGGCATCCCGCCGGACGAATCGCGCACCCCGCGCGCCGCCGCCCGCCGGATCGTCGAGACCGGCGAGCTGGACGAGGCCTCGGCGGCGGCCGCCGGCCGGGTGGCGCTGGCCACCGAGCGGGTGCTCTACGCCCGCTCCGCGCAGGTCGGCGAACCGCTGGCGGCCGACGTCCGGACCGCCCGGGCCGGGCTGCGGGCGCGGGTCGGACGACGGGGCCGGATCAGGGCGCTGCTGCTGCCGCCGTCCTCCGCCCAGCTGCGGTGGCGGATCTCGGACGCAGTGCTGACCGTCCGGCTGCGGACCGGCGCGCTGGTCGCGCGGGCGGCCGGGGCGGTCACCGGACCGGTCCGCCGGGTCCTGACCCGGCGCCGGCGCCGCGGCCCGGGCGGCGGCGGGGAGTCCTGACGGAGCCGGACGCACCGCGAGGGCGGGCAGTCGCTCGACTGCCCGCCCTCGCGGTGTGCGTTCCGGTGTCCGTTCCGCTGTGCGTACCGGTGCCCGTACCGTCCGGCGGTACGGGCCGTGAGGTCTCCGTGGGATGGTCTCCGTGGGATGGTTCGCCGGATGGCCGCGGCTTGGCCGCGGGCCTCAGAACCCGCCGGTCTGCTCGTCCCGCCGACGCTGCCAGCGCTGCTCGACCCGGTCCATCATCCCGGCCTTGCGGCGGGGCGCGGCGGCCTGGCCGCCGGAGCGCTGCGCCTGGCCGGCGGGGGCACGGCGCCAGCCCGTCACCGCGAAGACGGCGCATCCGAGCATCACCAGGAAGCCCACCACGCTGACCCAGATCTGGTCGACGACCATGCCGCCCATCAGCAGGCCGATACCGACCACGAAGCCGCCGACGGCCAGGTAGACCCGTCGGCGGGTGTAGGTGCGCAGACCGCTTCCCTCAAGCGCAGACGCGAATTTGGGATCTTCGGCATACAGCGCTCGCTCCATCTGGTCGAGCAGTCGCTGCTCGTGCTCCGAGAGCGGCACGGAGTCCTCCTACTCGTCGGTCGCGGGTGCGACCGGTCCGCCGCCCCGGTCGGGGTGGCAAGTCCAATCAGCCTTCAGAACACGCGGTCGGACGCCTGTGCGGGGGCCCGGGCCCGTGTCGTCCATATGCCCCGAGCATCCGGCGGTCATGCTTTCCGGCTTTACCCAGATCATACGGTCCACGGGCCCTTCGCGGAGCGGTCGACCACGCGTGGACCCGGCCACTTCGGCGGCTCCTCGCCGTACTCTCCCCAACGCGGAGGACGCCGGACAAGTGCCCGATCCGTTGGAATCGGCCCGGACCTGGGGAGATCCCGGGGAGAAGGCGGGGAGACGGGCGGGGGGCGCGCCGGAGATCCGTCGGCGAACGGAAGGAAGTCCGTCGGCGAACGGCGGTCGGCCGTCCGGTCAGCCCAGGGTGGCCAGCAGGTGGAGCTGGGTCGCCACCGCGTGGAAGGCGGGCTGCCCGGCGGCGGCCTCCTCCAGCTTGAGCAGCGCATCGAGCGCGCCCGGCTCGGTGTCCACCAGGACGCCCGGCACCAGGTCGGCGAAGACCCGCACGCCGTGCACCGACTCCACCCGCAGTCCGGCCCCGGCCGTCAGCCGGTCCAGCTCGTCCGCGGTGAAGCGGCGCGGCATCGGGTCGTTCGCGCCCCAGCGGCCGTCGGCGGCGGCCAGCACCGCGCGGGCGTCGTCGAAGTGGCCGCCGAGCGCCCGGGCGAGCACGGCGCCGTTGCGGTTGGCGGCCAGCAGGCTCACGAAACCGCCCCGGCGCAGGGTGCCGGCCAGGCTGCCGAGCGCCTCGGCCGGGTCGTCGACGACCTCCAGCACGCCGTGGCAGAGCACCGCGTCGACGCTGCCGGGCGCGACCAACTCGGGGAGGGTCTGGGTGTCGCCCTGCACGGCGCGCACCAGATCGGTCACGCCGGCCTCGGCGGCCCGGCGCTCCAGCGCGAACAGCGCGTCCGGGCTCGGGTCGACCACGGTCACCCGGTGGCCCAGCCGGGCCACCGGCACGGCGAAGTTGCCGGTGCCGCCGCCGGTGTCCACGACGTCGAGCACCGGCTGGTCCAGCTCGGCCACCCGCTTCTCCAGGGCGGCGCGCACCACCTCCCACACCACGGCGGTACGCAGGGCGCTGCGGGGACGCGTCGGGTACAAGGCGGGGCTCCTTGGCACGTGCAGTGTCGATCAGGTTGCCTCCACCTTAGGCCACCAGGCACGGTCCGCCCCGGCCGCCGTTCGGCCGCCGCTTCCCTCACCCGGCCTCGCGCACCTCCCCCGGCGGAGCGTCCGACGGCCGGCCGTCGGCCCCTTCCACGCCGCCCGCTCCGTCGACGCCGTCCAGCGGCAGCCGCGGGGCGGGCGGGGCGACGTGCAGACCGAGCAGGCGCTCGACCAGGCGCAGGAACAGCGCCGAGTTGCGGACCAGGTCGTCCGCGTCCCGGGCCGAGGCCGAACCCCGGATGCCCGCCTCGGCGGCCGCCCGGCGGCGCGCGCCCGCCGCGAAGTACGGCGCCCACTCGGCGAGTTCGGGGGCCACCTCGGGCAGGACCTCCCAGGCGCTGCGGATCGCCCGGCGCCGCCGCTCGCTCTTCTCCGGGCGCCCGCGCACGGCCAGCACCGCCGCGACGGTGCGCAGCGCCGCGAGGTGCGCGGCGGCGTACCGCTCCAGCGGGTCCTCCAGGGTGCGGGCCCGGGCCAGGGTGCGGTGGGCCTCGGCGAGCAGGTCGAGCGCGGCGGGCGGGGCGGCGCTCCGGCGCAGCACCGGGTGCACGTCGGCACCGGCGGACGGCCGGTGGGCGGAGGGGCGCGCGGCGCTCCCCGGTCGGTAGGCGGCGGAGTGGAGGCGGGCGGTGACGGGCTCAGGGTGGCTGATGGTCATGGTCTCCCCCGTTCCGAGGCAGCGCGCGGGCCGGGTGGCCCGTGCCCCTCCATCGTGAACGGCACCACTGACAATCGGGCCCCGCGGTGCTCCCGCCCGGCCGGTCCCCGAAGCGCCGTCCCCCACGGACGGCGCTTCGGAACGTCCCGGTCCCCCCGGGCGCCGGCTCCCCCGTGGCCCGCTCCGCCGCCCCGTGCCGGCGGTGCGCAGCCTCCGGCCGGCTCCGGTGCGGACGGGCCCGCGGCGTTGCGCCGGCCGTCCGCTCCTCCGGGGCGGGGCGCCCGATGCGCCGCCGACCCGGTGTGACCACTGTGGCGTCCGCGCAGGTCGGAGGCCATCCGCGCAGGTACTCAATCGCCCGTCTGAGTATCCGTACTCAGACCGTCCGGACGGGAACCACCGGCCCCGCCGACGGCGTCCCGGTACGGTACGGCGAGCCGGGCCGACCCCGGCGGGGACTGCGAGCAGGAACGGACGGGGAAACGGATGACGATCGTCCCGCTGATCTTCACCAGCGGACTGGCGAGCGGGATCAACGCCTACGCGGTGGTGCTGCTGCTCGGTCTGCTGGGCCGGTTCGCCGGGGCCGAGTCGGTGCCGGCCGCCCTGGAGCGCACCGATGTGCTGCTGGCGGCCGCGGCGCTGTTCCTGCTGGAGGCGGTGGCCGACAAGATCCCGTACGTGGACAGCGTCTGGGACGTCGCCCACACGGTGATCCGGCCGGTCGCGGGCGCGACCGTCGGCGCGCTGCTCGCCTCCGCCGACCCGGGGTCGCTGGGCGAGGTCGCGGCGGGTGCGATGGGCGGCACCACGGCGCTGGTCAGTCATCTGGTGAAGGCCTCGCTGCGGATGGCGGTCAACACCTCCCCCGAGCCGGCCAGCAACATCGCGGTCTCGCTCGCCGAGGACCTCTCGGTGGCCGGGCTGGTCACGCTGGCGATCTTCCACCCGTGGCTGGCGGCCTCGATCGCCGCCGTCCTGCTGGTGGCCGGCGTCCTGCTGGTGTGGTTCGCGATCAACCGGATCCGTGCCTTCCGTGCCCGCCGCCGCGAGCGCCGCGCCGCCCGAGCCGCCCGTACCGCCGGGTCCGGCGGGGCCGACGGGTCCGCCGCCGGGCAGCCGGTGGCCGGGGGAGGCATCCGGCGGTCCTAGGATCGGAACCATGGCACGGATCGTCATCATCGGCGCAGGTATGAGCGGGCTCGCGGCGGCTTCCCGGCTGGCGACCCTCGGGCACAAGGTGACGGTCTGCGAGGCGCGTGGCACCTACGGCGGCATGGTCGGCCGCTACGAGCGCGACGGTTTCGCCTTCGACACCGGCCCCGGGCTGCTCACCCTGCCGGCCGTCTACCGCGACCTCGCGCTGAAGACCGGGCGGGAGCCGCTGGAAGAGCTGGTCGACCTCGGCCCGGTCGATCCGGAGAGCCGGCACCTGTTCCCCGACGGGACGGCCGTGTCCCTGCCCAACGCCTCCCGGGGCGGCGTGGTCCAGGCCCTCGACCAGGCCTTCGGCCCGGGCGCGGGCGAGCAGTGGGCCGGTGTGCTCAACCACGGCCGCACGGTCTGGGAGGCCACCCGCCGTCCGCTGCTGGAGGAGCCGCTGCCCGCCGACCCGGCGCCGCTGCACACCGATCCGTACCCCGTGCCCGCCCCGGCGCGGCGCGGCCTGTTCGGCCGGCGGCGCGCACCGCGCCAGTGGACGCTCGCCGACGTCGCCGCCGAACAGCTCGGCGGGCACCCGGGACTGACCGCCCTGCTGCACGAGCACGCCCTGCGGTTCGGCCTCGACCCGCGCACCGCGCCCGCCGGGGCGACCGTGCTGCCGTACATGGAGCAGTCCTTCGGCGTCTGGTACGTCAGGGGCGGCCTGCGCGCGCTGGCCGACGCCGTCCACCGCCGCTGCGAGCAGCGCGGGGTGGAGTTCCGCTTCCAGACGCCGGTGGCGAAGGTGGTCGTCCGCGACGGCCGGGTGTGCGGCGTGCAGACCAAGGGCGACCGGATCGACGCCGACCTGGTGGTCTCCTCGATCGACGCCCGGGTGCTGCACACCCAGTGGATGGGCCCGGCGGAGAGCTCCGACGAGTGGCCCGCCGCCGCCGGCCGGCTGCACGGGGTGCCGGGCCGGGTGAGCGTGCTGCTCGCGCTGCGCGGCGCCCGCCCGGAGGGCACGGCGCACCGCACGGTGGTGCACGCCGGTGACCCGGCGGCCGAGCTGGCGGGCGTCTTCGACCCGGGCGCGCCGCTCGCCGACCGGCCGACCGTGCAGGTGCTGCGGCCGGACGACCCGTCGCTGCACCCGGAGGGGCACGAGGCCGTGGTGCTGACCGCGACCACCCCGTCGCTGGACCTCGACTGGGGCGCGCCGGGAGTGGCGGACGCCTTCGCCGACCGGATGCTCGACCACGTCGACGCGGCCGGCCTGAACCTGCGCGAGCGGCTGCTCTGGCGGGCGGTCCGGACCCCCGAGCACACCGAGCGCGAGGCCGGCTCCTTCTTCGGCTCCGTCCCGCCCCCCGCCCTGGCCGGCCTCGACGGCAACCTCCTCCAGGCCCCCAACGAGGACCACCCCGGCCTCTACCTCACCGGCGGCGCCGCCCACCCCGGCGGCGGCCTCGCCCGCGTGGGCATGTCCGCCTGCATCGTCGCCAACCTCATCGGCCCCGCCTGAAGCCGACCCGAATCTACGCGTATAGAAACCCCCGCCCGAGGCCAGGCCAGACCGACCCCAGCAGACATGCACCCCGACATAGAAAGTCGACCCCGCCGACTTTTCGCGCCGGCAGCCAGCGGCATGACACCCGGAGCAGAAAGTCGAACCCGCCGACTTCCCACTCCAAGCACCGCAAATCTACGCGCGCAGATTGCCCCGCGGGAGCAGAAAGTCGGGCGGGCCGACTTCTCGCGCGAGGCCAGGCCGGCCACCGACAGGCGCACCCCGGGAGTCGAACCCGCCGACTTCTCGCACAGGCGGCCAGCGGCAGGGCACCTGGCACAGAAAGTCGGGCCGGCTGACTTTCAGGTCGGATGAATCTATGCGCATAGACGAGCCCGCGGGAACAGGAAGTCGGGCAGGCCGACTTCTCGCGCGAGGCCAGGCCGGCCACCGGCAGGCGCACCCCGGAGCAGGAAGTCAGCCTCGCCGACTTTTCGAACAGGCGGTCAGCGGCAGGGCCCCTGACACAGAAAGTCGGGCCGGCCGACTTTCCACTCCAAGCAACGCAAGCCTATGCGCGTAGACAGCCCTGCAGGGGCGGGGATCCAGGCGGACGGGCATTTTACCCGAGGCCAGGGCCGCCAGCGGCCACGCCCCGGAGCAGAAAGTCGGGCCCGCCGACTTTTGGGGCGGGCAGCCAGGGGCGGGGCACCCGGAGCAGGCCCGGAGCAGGAAGTCGGTCCGGCCGACTTTCCACTCCGGGCCGGATGAATCTACGCGCATAGATGCACCTGCGGGAGCAGGAAGTCGGGCGGGCCGACTTCTCGCGCGAAGTCAGGCCGGCCGCCGACAGGTGCACCCCGGAGCAGGAAGTCGAACCCTTCGACTTCTCGCGCAGGCAGCCAGCGGCAGGGCGCCCAGCACAGAAAGTCGGGCCGGCCGACTTTCCACTCCGGGCGCCGCAGATCTATGCGCGTAGATAGCCCTGTGGGGGGCAGGGATTCGGGCGAGCCGACTTTTCACGCGAGATCAGGGCCGCCAGCGGCCACGCCCCGGAGTAGGAAGTCGGGCTCGCCGACTTTTGGGGCGGGCGGGCAGTGGCGGGGCGCCCGGAGTGGGAAGTCGGGCGGGTCGACTTTCTGCTCCGGGCGGGCGGCTCTATGCGCGTAGATTCTCTCGTGGGGGTGGAAAGTCGGGTAGATCGACTTCTCGCGCAGGAGTCGGGGGGTCAGGGCTGCTGCTGCCAGGAGGTGGGGTGCTGCTGCTGGTAGCCGTACTGGTCGTAGTGCGGCTGCTGGGGTTGCTGGGGGATGCCGGTGATGGGCTGGTCGGGGTGCGGCTGGGGCTCGGTGGGCTGCCACTGCTGCTGCTCGTAGCCGTATTGCTGATGCTGCTGCGGCTGCTGCTGGTAGGCCGCGTAGGGGTCGGGCTGGGGCTGCTGCTCGTAGCCGTACTGCGGCTGCTGCTGCTGGGGGTAGCCGCCGTAGCCCTGGTCGTAGCCGACGGGCTGCTGCCACTGCTGCTGCTCGTAGCCGTACTGCTGATGCTGCTGCGGCTGCTGCTGGTAGGCCGCGTAGGGGTCGGGCTGGGGCTGCTGCTCGTAGTACGCCGGTGCGTACACGCCGTCGGCGGCCAGCTCCTGCATCTCGAAGGCGGCGGTCTGCTCGACGGCCGTCTCCTCCGCGACCGGCGCCGCGGCCGGGGCCTCCTCGACCGCGCCGACCTCGCCGACCTGCTCCACCGCGACCGCCGCCGCCGCGACCGCCGCGCCCCCACCGGTGAGCGCACCGAGGAACGGCACCCTGGCGAGCGGCCCGGGCAGGCTCCCGTCCGCCAAGCGCAGCGACCACCCGGCCGCGTACCCACGCTTCACCGAGAGCGTCACGAAGGTCTGCCCGACCGCGAACATCGCGGCGCCCGCGCCGATCACCGGGACCGAGCCGACGGCCATCCCGCCGGCCACCGCGAGGAAGCCGCCGAGGGCGAGTCCGCGCCAGTGCAGCGGGGCCCGGTTCTGGAACAGCAGCTCGGCGACCAGCCAGAGCGCCACCACCGCCAACGCGCCGTACAGCAGCAGGTATCCGATGCCCATCCCGCCCGCTACCTCCAGTCGCGTGCCCGCGCCCGCCGCGCGTGTGCGGCGACTGTACCGGTTCAACGGCCCGGGTACCGCATCGCGTTCCCGACCTCCGCGGGAACGCGATGCGGCGCAGCTCAGCGCCGGTGCAGACCGAGGTTCTGGTAGATCTCCAGGGTCGCCGTCGAGTGGTTCAGCGTGATGAAGTGCAGCCCGGGGACGCCCTCCGCGAGCAGCCGCTCGGACATCGCGGTGGCGTGCTCCATGCCGATCGCGCGCAGCGCCACCGGGTCGTCGACGACGGCGCGCAGCCGGGCTTCGAGGTCCGGCGGGAACGCCGAGCCGCTGAGCTGCGGGAACCGCTCCAGCTGCTTGGCGTTGGTGACCGGCATGATCTCCGGGATGATCGGCGTGTCGCAGCCGGCGGCCGAGACCCGGTCGCGCAGCCGCAGGTAGTCGTCGACCTCGAAGAACATCTGGGTGATGGCGTAGTCGGCCCCGGAGCGGATCTTCGCCACGAAGTGCCGGATGTCGTCGTCCCAGTTGGTCGAGCGCGGGTGCATGTTGGGCGAGGCCGCCACGCCGACGCAGAAGTCGCCGATGCCCTTGATCAGCTCGACCAGCTCGTACGCGTAGGTGACGCCCTGCGGGTGGCTGATCCACTCGCCCATCGGGTCGCCGGGCGGGTCGCCGCGCACCGCGAGGACGTTGCGCACGCCCTGGTCGGCGTACTGGCCGATGATGTTGCGCAGCTCGGCGACCGAGTGGTCGACGGCGGTCAGGTGGGCGACCGGGGTGAGCGTGGTCTCGGTGGCGATCCGGCCGACCATGTTCACGGTGCGCTCGCGCGAGGAGCCGCCGGCGCCGTACGTCATGCAGACGAAGTTGGGGTCGAGCGGTTCGAGCCGCCGGATGGCGTCCCAGAGCTTCTGCTCACCGACCTCGGTGCGCGGCGGCATGAACTCGAAGGAGAAGGACCGCTTTCCGGCTGCCAGGAGGTCGCGGACCGTCTGTGCGCGGTCCGGTCTGGTCGAAGCGATACCGAGTGCCATGATGGCAGGTTAGCCGTCGGCGGAAGGGCACGGACAACTCGGTTCCAGCCTTTGAGACGCCGGATGGACGAGGGGTGGACTCCGGATGGACGACGCCGCCCCCGGCGGTGGTGTCCGTACGAACACCGCCCGGCGCGCGGGGGCCTGACCTCGTGCGTACGGCTGTTCCCCTCCACCCCGGATACGCTTGCGCTGCACCCCAGCTACCTCCGGAGCCCCATCGTGACCTCGTCCAGCCAGCGGCCGGCCAATCCGATCGACGTGGAGGACGTGCGCGAGCGCGTCAACGCCGCCCTCGCCGGCTTCATGGACGGCCAGTCGGCCCTGCTCGGCAAGGTCTCCCCGCAGCTGGAGCCGGTCACCGAGGCGCTGCGCGACTTCCTGCTGGACGGCGGCAAGCGGCTGCGCCCGGCGTTCTGCTACTGGGGCTGGCGCGGTGCCGGCGGCCCGGCGGCCGGCGAGGGGATCGCCCGGGCGGCGGCGGCCCTGGAGCTGCTGCAGGCCAGCGCGCTCGTCCACGACGACCTCATGGACCGCAGCGACACCCGCCGCGGCCTGCCCTCGGTGCACCGCCGCTTCGAGGGGATGCACCGCGAGCGCGGCTGGCGCGGCGACCGCGAGCAGTACGGCGCCTCGGCGGCGGTGCTGCTCGGCGACCTGCTGCTGATCTGGTGCGACGAGCTGTTCCTGAACTGCGGCCTGGAGCCGGCCGCGGTGCTGGCCGCCAAGCCGGTGTTCGACCTGATGCGCACCGAGGTCATGGTCGGCCAGTACCTGGACGTCCTGGAGCCGGTCGCCGGGGACTCCGCCGACGAGGGCGCTCTGGAGCGGGCGCAGACCGTCCTGCACTACAAGTCGGCCAAGTACACGATCGAGCGACCGCTGCAGGTCGGCGCGCTGCTGGCGGGCGCCCCGTCCCGGCTGGTGGAGGCCTACGGGGCGTTCGGCCTGCCGCTGGGCGAGGCGTTCCAGCTGCGAGACGACCTGCTCGGCGTGTTCGGCGACCCGGCGGTCACCGGCAAGCCGGCCGGCGACGACCTGCGCGAGGGCAAGCGGACGCTGCTGGTCGCGCACGCCATGCGGGGGCTGCCGGCCGGTGAGGCGCGGCACCTGGACGAGCGCCTGGGCGCGCCGGACCTGACCGCCGGGGAGGTCGCCGGGCTGCGGGAGCTGGTGGCCCGCAGCGGCGCGCCGGAGCGGGTGGAGCAGCGGATCGAGGAACTGCTGCGCCAGGCGCTGGCCGCGCTGGAGGCGGCCCCGCTGGCGGACCCGGCGGCCCGCACGACGCTGCTGGCGCTGGCCGAGGCCGCCACCGTCCGCAAGTACTGACAGGTTCCGGCAGGTACTGACAGATACCGGCAGGTACCGGCAGGTCCTGACACGCAGCCGGGAAGGGCGCCGGGCGCCCCCGGGGCAGCGCGTACGGAACGGACGGCGGCGGCCCCGCCGGTCAGACCTCGCGCAGCCGGCGGGCGAACTCGGCGGCCGCGGCCCCCGGGTCCTCCGCGGCGGTGATGGCCCGCACCACCACCACCCGGCGGGCGCCGGCGGCCAGCACCTCGTCCAGGTTGCCGAGGTCGATGCCGCCGATGGCGAACCACGGCCGCGCGGTCCCCAGCTTCGCCGCGTACTCGACCAGGCCGAGGCCCGGCGCGGGGCGGCCCGGCTTGGTCGGGGTCGGCCAGACCGGCCCGGTGCAGAAGTAGTCGACGCCGGGCTCGGCGGCGGCCGCGTCCACCTCGGACTCCGCGTGGCAGGACCGTCCGATCAGCACGTCCTCGCCGATGATCGCCCGGGCGGCGGGCACCGGCAGGTCGTCCTGCCCGAGGTGCAGCACGTCCGGGCCGGCCGCGTGGGCGACGTCGGCGCGGTCGTTGACGGCGAGCAGCTTGCCGTGGCGGCGGCAGGCGTCGGCGAAGACCTCCAGCGCCGCCAGCTCCTGCCGGGCCTCCAGGCCCTTGTCCCGGAGCTGGACGATGTCCACGCCGCCCGCCAGCGCGGCGTCCAGGAACTCGGCGAGGTCGCCGCGCTCGCGCCGGGCGTCGGTGCACAGGTAGAGCCGGGCGCCGGCGAGCCGGGCGCGGCGGTCGGTCGCGGCCGGGTCGGTCACAGCGCCATCGCCTGGGCGCGGCGCTTGACCTCGGTGGCCCGGTTCTCCCAGAGCGCCTGGACGGGGGTGCCGGGCAGCGACGGGTCCTCGGTGAACATCCACACAAGGGCCTCCTCGTCGCTGAACCCGCTGTCGCGCAGCACCGTCAGCGTGCCGACCAGGTGCTTGACCGGGCCGGTCTCGTCGATGAACGCCGCCGGGACCTGCAGCGACTTGTTGGGGCCGCGCCGGACGGCGATCAGGTCACCCTTCTTGACCATGTTGCGGACCTCGGTGACCACCACACCCCACTTCTCGGAGATGTCGGGGAGGTACAGCCACGCGGGGACCAGGGCTTCAATCTTGGCTTCGATCTCACTCACAAGCACCAGACTGCCACCTCGGCGGCCCGCCGCGCACCAACGGGTCCGCCGCCCCGCGCTACCCGGCGGCCAGGGCCGCCTTCAGCGGGACCGCCGGATCGGCGGCGCGGGCCGGGTCGAGCACGGCTCCGCGCTCGACCAGCCGACGGCCCTGGGTGAGGTCGCGCGGCCGGTCCACCGCGAGCAGCGCCCGCAGGACGCCGTCGCGCAGCCACAGCACCGACCAGTCCGGGTCCTGCGGCGAACCGCGCCACAGCAGTTCGTCGTCCGCGCCGTGCCGCCCGGCGTACTGGACCATCCGCCCGAACTGCTCGGACCAGAAGTACTGCACCGGGTCGTACGGCGGCGCGTCCGCGCCGAGCAGGGTGGCGGCGACCGCCTCGCCGGACTGCAGCGCGTGGTCCCAGTGCTGGACGGTGAGCCGGGTGCCGGAGCGCGCCGAGGGGTAGCTGACGCAGTCGCCGGCCGCGAGGACGCCGGGCACGGTGGTGCGCAGCCGCTCGTCGACCAGGACGGCGCCGGCCGCGTCCAGGGCGACCCCGGTGCCGGACAGCCAGCCGGTGGCCGGGCGGGCGCCGATGCCGACCACCACCTCGTCGGCGGGCAGGTGCGAGCCGTCGGCGAGCAGCACCGCGCCCGGCTCGACGGCGGCGACGCCGGTGCCGCAGCGCAGGTCCACCCCGGCCTCGGCGTACCAGGCGGCCATCGCCCGGCCGACCTCCGCGGGCAGCGCGCCGGGGACGGGCGCCGGGCCGGCCTCGACGACGGTCACCTCGCAGCCGGCCGTCCGGGCGGCGGTGGCCACCTCGGCGCCGATCCAGCCCGCGCCGACCAGCACCAGGCGCAGGCCGGGGCGGAGCAGGGCGCGCAGCGCGAGCGCGTCGTCCAGGGTGTGCAGCAGGTGGGCGCGCTCGGCGCCGGGCAGGGCGCGCGGCTCGGCGCCGGTGGCGATCACCAGCGCGGCGTACGGCTCGTCCCCGGCGTCGGTGTGCAGCACGCCCGCGCCGCCGGGGCCGCCGGGGGTGAGGCCGGTGGCCCGGCGGCCGGTCAGCAGTTCGACGTCGAGCCCGGCGAAGTCGAGGTCCAGGGCGGTGCTGTCGGCCTTGCCGAGCAGGACGTCCTTGGAGAGCGGCGGCCGGTCGTACGGCGCGTGCGGCTCCTCGCCGACCAGCGTGATCCGCCCCTGGAAGCCGTCGCGCCGCAGCACCGCGGCGCACTGCGCCCCGGCCAGCCCGGCGCCGACCACGACCACCCGATCCGTCTGTCCCGTTCCGCTCAGCTCAGCCACGCCGTCACTGTACTGAGCCCGGTCCGAGCTCTCCGGACCCAGGGCTCGTCCTCACACCCCCGTCGTCGTCCGCCCGGAGGGCGGGCCGGGCGGCGTCCGGGTGCGTGCGTCCCGAGGCGGAGGCGGGGGGCACCTCCCGGCCGCAGGGCCGGCGGCGCGCCGCCCGGCAGGCGGGGGCCCGAGGACGGGTCCCGGGGCCCGTCCGGGCCGCCCCCTTCGCGGGCGCCTTCAGGGGCGACGCCGCCCGGAGTTAAGGTGGGGGCACCATCACGGGAGCCCGGCGCACCGGGCTGAGAGGCGGGCTGGCACGGCCTGCGACCGTCCGAACCTGATCCGGGTCATTCCGGCGAAGGGAGAACAGCTTTGACACGCCTGGGACGGGGCGCCCACGCCGAGGTGCTGGTCATCGGCGGTGGGATCATCGGACTCGTCGTCGCCTGGCGGGCGGCCCAGCGCGGACTGCGCGTCGTCGTGGTCGACCCCCGGCCGGGCCACGGCGCCGCCCAGGTCGCGGCGGGCATGCTCGCCCCGGTCACCGAACTCCAGTACGGCGCGGAGCCGCTGCTGCGCCTCGGGATGGCCTCCAACGAGCGGTACGCGGCCTTCGCCGCCGAACTCACCGAGGCGAGCGGCGGCACGGACACCGGCTACCGCCGGTGCGGCACCCTGGCCGTCGCCCTGGATTCCGACGACCGCGCCGAGCTGCGCGAGCTGCACGCCTTCCACCAGCGGCTGGGCCTGGACTCGCAGTGGCTCACCGGTCGCGAGGCCCGCCGGCTGGAGCCGATGCTCGCCCCCGGCGTGCGCGGCGGCCTGCACGTCACCGACGACCACCAGGTCGACGGCCGCCGGCTGGCCGAGGCCCTGCTGCACGCGTGCGGGCGCACCGGCGTGGTGGTGCACCGCACCGAGGCCGCCGAGCTGCTGGTCGAGCACGACCGGGCGACCGGCGCCCGGCTGGCCACCGGGGAGAGCGTCACCGCCGACCGGGTCGTGCTCGCGGCCGGCTCGCGCAGCCATCTGCTGCCGGGCCTGCCCCCGGGCGTGCTGCCGGCCATCCGCCCGGTCAAGGGCCAGGTGCTGCGGCTGCGGGTGCCCGAGGCGTACCGGCCGTTCCTCTCCCGCAACGTGCGCGCCGTCGTCCGCGGCGGCCACCTCTACCTGGTGCCGCGCGAGAACGGCGAGCTGGTGGTCGGCGCGACCACCGAGGAGCAGGGCCACGACACCACGGTGACCGCCGGCGGGGTGTACGAGCTGCTGCGCGACGCGCACGAGCTGGTCCCCGGCATCACCGAGCTGCCGCTGGTGGAGACCGGCGCCGGGCTGCGGCCCGGCTCGCCGGACAACGCGCCGCTGCTCGGCCCGACCGCGCTGCCCGGGCTGGTCGCCGCCACCGGCCACTACCGCAACGGCGTCCTGCTGACGCCCGTCACCGGCGACGTGCTGGCCGAGTACCTGGCCACCGGCACCCTGCCGGAGCTCGCCCTCCCGTTCTCCCCCACCCGATTCACGAAGGTCCCGGCATGAGCCCCCGCACGAGCGACATCCCCCTGAGCGTCAACGGCGAGCCCCGCGAGGTGCCCGCCTCGACCACCCTCGCCGAGGTGGTCGCCACCCTCAGCCAGGCGCACTCCGGCGTCGCCGCCGCGCTGAACGAGGCCGTGGTGCCGCGTGCCGAATGGCCGCGCACGCCGCTGTCGGCGGGCGACCGGATCGAGATCCTCACCGCCGTCCAGGGGGGCTGACCGATGGCCGACGACCTTCTCACCATCGCCGGGACGTCCTTCTCCTCCCGGCTGATCATGGGCACCGGCGGCGCCCCCAGCCTGGAGGTCCTGGAGCAGGCGCTCCGGGTGTCCGGCACCGAGCTGACCACGGTGGCGATGCGCCGGGTGGACGCCGGCACCCGGGGCTCGGTGCTCGACGTGCTGACCCGCAACGGCATCCGGGTGCTGCCCAACACGGCCGGCTGCTTCACCGCCGGCGAGGCCGTGCTGACGGCCCGGCTGGCCCGCGAGGCGCTCGGCACGGACTGGGTGAAGCTGGAGGTGATCGCCGACGAGCGGACCCTCCTGCCGGACCCGATCGAGCTGCTGGACGCCGCCGAGACGCTGGTCGACGACGGCTTCACCGTGCTGCCGTACACCAACGACGACCCGGTGCTGGCCCGCAAGCTGGAGGACGTCGGCTGCGCGGCGATCATGCCGCTGGGCTCGCCGATCGGCTCCGGCCTCGGCATCCGCAACCCGCACAACTTCCAGCTGATCGTGGAGGGCGCGGGCGTCCCGGTGATCCTGGACGCCGGTGCCGGGACCGCCTCGGACGTGGCGCTGGCGATGGAGCTGGGCTGCGCCGCGGTGATGCTGGCGTCCGCCGTCACCCGGGCCCAGGACCCGGTGCTGATGGCCGACGCGATGCGGCACGCCGCCGAGGCCGGCCGCCTCGCCCACCGGGCCGGCCGGATCCCGCGCCGGTTCCACGCCGAGGCGTCCTCCGCGATGGCCGGCCGCGCCGATCTGGACACCCGCGAGCACCCGGCTTTCTGAGCGACCGACATTCCGGATAAAGATCCGATCATCATCCTGGTGTCACAAACCGGGCACAGAGCGGCCCCGAGGGCGGTGTCCCCCGGGGCCGGCGCACCCCCACGCCCTAGACTCGCCGGGTGGACATGGCATTGCGCGACCCCCTGATCGGTACCCTGCTCGACGGCCGGTACCGGGTCGAGCGGCGGATCGCCGCGGGCGGGATGTCCACCGTCTACCAGGGCAACGACACCCGGCTCGACCGGATCGTGGCGCTCAAGGTGATGCACCCCTCGCTGGCCGGCGACACCGCGTTCACCACCCGTTTCATCCGCGAGGCCAAGGCCGTCGCCCGGCTCGCCCACCCCAACGTCGTCAACGTCTTCGACCAGGGCGCCGACGCCGGGCACGTCTTCCTCGCCATGGAGTACGTGCCCGGCGGCACCCTGCGGGACCTCCTGCGCGACCGCGGCGCGCTCTCCGTCCGGGCCGCCCTGGACGTCCTGGAACCGGTGCTCGCCGCCCTCGGCGCGGCCCACCGGGCCGGTCTGGTGCACCGCGACGTCAAGCCCGAGAACGTGCTGATCACCGACGACGGCCTGGTGAAGGTCGCCGACTTCGGCCTGGTCCGGGTGCTGAACGCCGCCGACGGCGCCACCACCTCCACCACCGCGACCGCCGGCACCGTGCTCGGCACCGTCTCCTACCTCGCGCCCGAACAGATCCGCCCCGGCGCCGAGACCGACCAGCGGGTGGACGTCTACGCGGCGGGCATCCTGCTGTACGAGATGCTCACCGGCTCCCGCCCGCACACCGGCGAGAACCCCGTCCAGGTGATGTACCGCCACCTGCACGAGGACATTCCGCCGCCGTCCGCCGCCGTCCCCGGGGTGACGCCCGAGCTGGACGCCATAGTGGCGGGCGCCTGCGCCCGGGACCGCGCGCACCGCCCGCACGACGCGGTCGAGCTGCTCGCCGCGCTCCAGCGGGTCCGCCGCGGGCTCACCCCGGACCAGCTGGACGCCGAACCGCCCGCCGCCACCCGCCCCGGCCCGGGGTACCCGGCCGGCGAGGCGACCTCGGTGCTCACCCCGGTGCTGCTGCCGCCCCCGGTCGAGCGCACCAGCGTGCTGGACGTGCCGCCGGACGTCATGGACCAGCTGCTCACCGAGCCGCGCCCGTACGACGAGCCGCCGCCGGAGCGCGCCCCGCGCCCGCCGCGCGCCCGGCGCACCCGCTCCGGCGCCCGCCGGCTGCCGCGCGGACCGCTGATCTGGACGGCCGTGGTCCTCGCCGTGGCCCTGCTGGTCGGCGGGGCGACGTACGCGATCTCCGGCGCCGTGTACGGCACCGTGCCGGGCGTGCTCGGCAAGAACCGGACCGAGGCGGAGCGGATCCTGGACGCCGCCGGCATGCACGGCAAGGTCTCCGAGGTGTACAGCGAGTCCGTCCCGGCCGGCCAGGTGATGGCGGCCGCCCCCGGGGTGGGCACCCGGACCAGGAAGAGCGACGCCGTCACCCTCACCGTCTCGCGCGGGCCCAAGCGGATCGCCGTGCCCGACGTGGTCGGCCGCCCGTCCGCGCAGGCCGCGTCGGCGCTGACCGGGGCGCAGCTGACGGCCGGCACGGTCACCGAGACCTACAACGACACCGTCGCCGAGGGCTCGGTGATCAGCAGTTCGCCGGCGGCCGGGCAGCAGGTGCCGGAGAACACGCCGGTCGCGCTGGTGGTCAGCAAGGGCATGGTGCCGGTCCCGGACGTCACCGGGATGTCCAAGGAGGCCGCGGAGAAGGCGCTCCAGGCGGCCGGGTTCTCGATGCAGAGCAACGGGGTCAACCTGTTCGGCACCGGCAAGGTGACCGGCCAGTCCCCGGCGGCGGGCGAGCGCCGCCCGCAGCGCACCGTGGTCACGGTCAACTTCCCGTTCCTCTAGGCCCGGGGCCGGGACCGGCCGGGCGGGACCGGCCGGGGCGGGACCGCACCGCTAGCGCAGCGGTCCGTCGCCCGGCTGCTCCTGGTGGGTGTAGCGCTGCTCCCGCCACGGGTCGGCCCGGTTGTGGTAGCCGCGTTCCTCCCAGAAGCCGCGCCGGTCGGCCCGCATGTACTCGACCGCCCGGACCCACTTGGGGCCCTTCCAGGCGTACAGCCGCGGGACCACCAGCCGCACCGGGAAGCCGTGCTCGGCGGTGAGCGTCTCGCCGTCCCGGTGGGTGGCGAGCAGGGTGTCGGGCGCGGCGAAGTCCTCCAGCCGCAGGTTGGCGCTGTAGCCGTACTCGGCCCAGACCATGACGTGGGTGACGTCGGTGTCCGGCGGCACCAGGTCCAGCAGGACGGCGGCGGGCACCCCGGTCCACTCGCCGTCGAGCACGGAGAACCTGGTCACGCAGTGCAGGTCGGCCCGGACGGTGGTGCGGGGCAGGGCGTTGAAGCCCGCGAAGTCCCAGCTGTGCTTCTCCGCCGAGGCGGTCGCCCCGAACACCTGGAGGTCCCAGGTCAGCGGCTTGAAGCGGGGCACCGGGCCGTAGTGCAGGGCGGGCCAGCCGCGCTGCACGCGCTGGCCCGGCGGGAGCCCGGGGTCAGACGGCGGCGACGGTTCTTGTTCGGACTGACCCATGGATCCATGGTGACAGACGGCGGGCGACGCCCGGTGCGCGCCCCTTCATCACCTCGTGCGCCCGCTCGCACGGGTCAACAGCGGAGCGCCCTCCTCTCGCGTGCCACCTCACGCGCGGGGCAAATCGGATATTCCGACACATGTCCTAGTGAGTGTGAACTTACTGGAATTTCGTCCCATCTCGGTGCCAGGATGCCTGGAGCCGACGCCGGAGGGTAAACGGTCCCGGTCCCGCACGCGAGCAGGAAGGCAGCGCCATGAAGGGCGACGCAGAGGTCATCGAGTTCCTCAACGAACAGCTCACCGCCGAGCTGACCGCAATCAACCAGTACTTCCTGCACGCCAAGATGCAGGAGAACTTCGGCTGGACGAAGCTCGCCAAGTACACCCGGCACGAGTCCTTCGACGAGATGAAGCACGCCGAGGTGCTCACCGACCGCATCCTCTTCCTCGACGGGCTGCCCAACTACCAGCGGCTCTTCCACGTCCGGATCGGCCAGACGGTCAAGGAGATGTTCGAGGCCGACCGGCAGGTCGAGGTCGAGGCGATCGACCGGCTGAAGCGCGGGATCGTGGTGATGCGGGCCAAGAACGACATCACCTCGGCCAACATCTTCGAGTCGATCCTGGCGGACGAGGAGGAGCACATCGACTACCTCGACACCCAGCTCGAACTGGTCGAGAAGCTCGGGGAGGCGCTCTACATCGCCCAGCTGATCGAGCAGCCGGAGTCCTGACCGGCTCCGGCACCGCCCCGGCCCGGGGCTCCGGTCAGGCCGCGCGCAGCGGCGCCCGCGCCGGCACCGACGGAGCGGCGGCGGACGCGACCCCGGCCTCCGGGTCGGCCAGGCCCAGCCTGGCGGCGAGCCGGGCGGTCGGGCAGGGCCGGGCGCCGTGCTCGCCGAGCAGGGCCTGGATCCGCCGCACGCAGGAACCGCAGTCGGTCCCGGCCTTGCAGCCCTTGGCGATCTGGCGGGGGGTGTTGGCACCGCCGTCGATCGCCTGCTTCACCTGGTCCTCGGTGACCGCATGGCACATGCACACGTACATTGCGGTCTCTCCCGGGGTGAAGCGGTGAAGCGGAGCGGATCTTGACTAAGGCAAGCCTCAGTTCACTAAGCCTCACCTTACCCGGCCGTGCCGGGTACGCAAAAGCCTCCCCCGCCCGGGAGAACCCCGGGCGGGGGAGGCTTCTGTCACAGTCGGAGCGCCCGCGGGCGCCGGTCCGTGGCCGGTCAGTTGCCGCCGCGGTACATCTCGGCGACCAGGAACGCCAGGTCCAGCGACTGGCTGCGGTTGAGCCGCGGGTCGCAGGCCGTCTCGTAGCGCTGGTGCAGGTCGTCGACCAGCACCTCGTCGCCGCCGCCGACGCACTCGGTGACGTCGTCGCCGGTCAGCTCCACGTGGATGCCGCCCGGGTGGGTGCCGAGCGCGCGGTGCACCTCGAAGAAGCCCTTGACCTCGTCGAGCACGTCGTCGAAGCGGCGGGTCTTGTGACCGCTGGACGCCTCGAAGGTGTTGCCGTGCATCGGGTCGCAGATCCAGACCGGCTGCGCGCCGGAGGCGGTGACCTTCTCCACCAGGGCCGGCAGGTGGTCGCGGACCTTGCCCGCGCCCATCCGGGTGATGAAGGTGAGCCGGCCGGGCTCGCGCTCCGGGTCCAGCTTCTCGATCAGGGTCAGCGCCTCGTCGACCGAGGTGGTCGGGCCGAGCTTCACGCCGATCGGGTTGCGGATCTTCGAGGCGAACTCGATGTGCGCGTGGTCCAGCTGGCGGGTGCGCTCGCCGATCCACACCATGTGGCCGGAGACGTCGTACAGCTCGCCGGTGCGCGAGTCCACGCGGGTCAGCGCGGTCTCGTAGTCCAGGATCAGCGCCTCGTGGGACGAGAAGAACTCGACCGTCCTGAACTCCTCCGGCGCCACGCCGCAGGCGTTCATGAACGCCAGCGCGTTGTCGATCTCGCGGGCGAGCTGCTCGTAGCGCTGGCCGGCCGGCGAGTTGCGCACGAAGTCCTGGTTCCAGGCGTGCACCTGGCGCAGGTCGGCGTAGCCACCGGTGGTGAAGGCGCGCACCAGGTTGAGCGTCGCGGCGGAGGCGTTGTACATCCGCTTCAGGCGCTCCGGGTCCGGGATCCGGGACTCGGGGGTGAACTCGAAGCCGTTCACCGAGTCGCCCCGGTAGACCGGCAGGGTCACGCCGTCGCGGGTCTCGGTCGACTTGGAGCGCGGCTTGGAGTACTGGCCGGCGATGCGGCCGACCTTGACGACCGGCACCGAGGCCGCGTACGTCAGCACGGCCGCCATCTGCAGCAGGGTCTTCAGCTTGTTGCGGATGTGCTCCGCCGAGACACCGTCGAAGGCCTCGGCGCAGTCACCGCCCTGCAGCAGGAACGCCTCACCACGGGCCACGGCACCGAGCCGGGCGCGCAGCTGGTCGCACTCGCCCGCGAAGACGAGCGGCGGATACGAGGCGAGCTCGGCAAGGGTCTTGCGCAGAGCCTCTTGGTCCGGCCATTCAGGCTGCTGCGCCGCGGGCAGGGACTGCCAGGAGTGGGGATTCGTCACGGTCACGGGCTCAAGGCTACGGGGTGCGACAACCGATTCGTGACCACCGCCCGAGGGGTGAGACACCTTGCGGACATTCGGGTGACCGGCCTCACTCCCGGCCGGCATCCGCTAGGCTCGGGCCCGTGAACACGCCGCACACCTCCTCCTGGTGGTGGGCCGACCCCCTGGGTGGCCCACAGCCCGCGCGTTCCTAGACGCAGACGACCGGCCGCCCCTCGGGGCGGCCGTCGGCTTTCTCCAGCCGGCCGACAGCCCTCCCGGGAGCGGATCCCCCACCGCCGCAAGCCACCCGGAAGGAACGCCGTTACCGTGACCAGCGCCGCCGACCTGCTCGCCCGTCTCACCGCCGCCGACGCACCGGCCTTCGCCCTGCTGCACCGCCGCACCCCGCGCACCGCGCCGGACACCGTCGAGGTCCTGATCGGCACCGTCGACGCCTACGAGCGGCTGGCCGACCTCCCGGTCCGCCACGGCGTCCCCGCCGACGGCCCCGTGCACGACCTGCTCGCGCTCGTCCCCTACCGGCAGATCCGCGAGCGCGGCTTCGAGGCGCACGACGACGCCACCCCGCTCCGGGCCCTCGCCGTCACCGAGCAGTACGCCCTGCCGCTCGCCGAGGTCGCCGCCGCGCTCCCCCGGCTGCCGGTCACGCTGAGCGGCGGCGGCTTCGACGTCGACGACGCCGAGTACGCCGAGATCGTCCGCCGGGTGATCGAGGAGGAGATCGGCCGCGGCGAGGGCGCCAACTTCGTCATCCGCCGCGACTTCACCGCGACGCTGGAGGCCCCCGGCGGAGCCGGTGACGGACATTGCTCGCCCGCGCTCGCGCTCACCCTGTTCGGCCGGCTGCTGGAGCAGGAGCGCGGCGCCTACTGGACCTTCCTGGTGCACACCGGCGAGCGTCCGGCCGACGGCCTGCCGGGCCGCTGCCTGGTCGGCGCCTCCCCCGAGGTGCACGTCCGGCAGAGCGGCGGGACGGTCGTGATGAACCCGATCTCCGGCACCTACCGCTACCCGGCCTCCGGCGCCGGCCTCGACTCGCTGCTCGCCTTCCTCCACGACCCCAAGGAGCTGGAGGAGCTGACCATGGTGGTCGACGAGGAGCTCAAGATGATGTGCACCGTCGGCGACCTCGGCGGCCAGGTGCTCGGCCCCCGGCTCAAGGAGATGTCCCACCTCGCGCACACCGAGTACGAGCTGCGCGGCCGCACCTCGCTGGACGTCCGCGAGGTGCTCAAGGAGACGATGTTCGCCGCCACCGTCACCGGCAGCCCGGTGCAGAACGCCACCCGGGTGATCAAGCGCTACGAGCGCGGCGGGCGCGGCTACTACTCCGGCGCGCTCGCCCTGATCGGCCGCTCGGCCAGCGGCGGCCAGCTGCTGGACTCGCCGATCTGCATCCGCACCGCCGACATCGACCCGGCCACCGGCCGGCTCGCCGTCCGGGTCGGCGCGACCCTGGTGCGCCACTCCGACCCGCTCTCCGAGGTCGCCGAGACCCACGCCAAGGCCGCCGGGGTGCTCACCGCGATCGGCGCCCGCCCGGCCCCCGACCGCCCGGCCGGCCCGAACGGCCCGCGGCTGGCCGACGACCACCGCGTCCAGGCCGCGCTGGACGCCCGGCGGGCCGGGCTCGCCCCGTTCTGGCTGCGGATGCAGCAGCCGGCCCGGGTCACCGAGGACCTGGAGACCCTGGTCGTCGACGGCGAGGACACCTTCACCGCGATGCTCGCCCACCTGCTGACCTCGCTCGGCCACCGGGTCACCGTGGTCCGCTACGACGAGCCGGGCCTGCGCGAGCGGGTCGCCGCCCACCGGGGCCCGCTGGTGCTCGGCCCCGGCCCGGGCGACCCGGCCGCCGGGGGCGATCCCAAGATGGCGGTGCTGCGCCCGGTCGTCACCGACGCGCTGGCCGCCGTCCGCGCGGGCCGGCGCACCGCCCCGCTGCTCGCCGTCTGCCTCAGCCACCAGCTGCTGTCCGCCGCGCTCGGGCTGCCGCTGGTCCGCAAGGCGGTGCCGTACCAGGGCGCGCAGGAGAGCATCGAGCTGTTCGGGACGCGGCGCACGGTCGGCTTCTACAACGCCTTCACCGCCCGCTGCGACGACGCCGACGCCGCCCGGCTGGCCGCCGAGGGCGTCGAGGTGTCCCGCGACCCGCTGACCGGGGACGTCCACGCGCTGCGCGGGCCGGGCTTCGCCGGGCTGCAGTTCCACCCGGAGTCGGTGCTCACCCGGGAGGGCGTGGAGATCGTCGCCGGGCTGCTGCGCGAAGCGGTGGCCGCGCCCCGCTGACCGCCGCGCCGGGCGGGGCGCCGCTTGCGCTCCCCGCCCGGCCGGCCGTCAGATCTCGTCGTCCAGCCCCTGTTCGATCGCGTACCGGACCAGCTCGACCCGGTTGTGCAGCTGGAGCTTGCCCAGGGTGTTCTGGACGTGGTTCTGCACCGTGCGGTGCGACAGCACCAGCCGGTCGGCGATCTGCTTGTACGACAGGCCCTTGGCGACCATCCGCAGCACCTCGGTCTCCCGGGCGGTCAGCTGCGGGACGACCGGCGCGGCCGGGGCGGGCGGCTCGGCGGCCAGCCGGCGGAACTCGCCGAGCACCAGGCCGGCCAGGCCGGGGGTGAACACCGCGTCGCCGACGGCGGTGCGGCGCACCGCGTCCAGCAGTTCCTCCCGCCCCGCCGACTTCACCAGGTAGCCGGTGGCGCCGGACTTCACCGCCTCCAGCACGTCCGCGTGCTCACCGCTGGCGGAGAGCACCAGGACGCGCACCGTCGGGTCGTGCGCGACGACCTGGCGGCAGACCTCGGCGCCCGACAGGGCGGGCAGGTTGAGGTCGAGCACCACGACCTGCGGGGAGCAGGCGCGGGCCCGGCGGACGGCCTCCTCGCCGTCGCCGGCCGTGGCCACCACGTCCAGCCCGGCCTCGGCGAGGTCGCGGGAGACGGCGTCGCGCCACATCGGGTGGTCGTCCACCACCATGACCCGCACCGGCCGCCCGGCGGGCGCCTGACGGTCGATCGGCTGCTCGATCGGCTGCTCGGTGGTCATGCTCGGGGCCCTTTCAGGGGAGGGGTCGGCACGGCGGGGCTCACCCGGGGCTCACCGGAGACCGGCCGGGGCGTCGGAGCCGGCGCGCGGGACCGTCAGTTCCACCTCGACGCCCTCACCGGGCGCCGAGTACAGCTCGGCGGTTCCGCCGAGGTCCCGCAGCCGGCCGCGGATCGACTGGGAGACGCCCAGCCGCCCGGCCCGCTCGGCCTCGCCGAGCCGCCCGGGCGCGAAGCCGGGACCGTCGTCGCGGATCGAGACGGTGACCGCCTGCGGCTCGTCCTCCAGCAGGATCCAGGCCCGCGCCGCGGGACCGGCGTGCTTGCGGACGTTGTCCACCGCGGCGCCGACGGCCGCGGCGAGCTCACCGGCGGCCGGGGCCGGCAGCAGCACCGGGGTGCCGGGGGCGGACAGCGTGACCCGCTCGTCCGCGTACCGGGCGAGCAGGGCGCGCAGGTCCTGCGGCTGCTCCGGCCGCTGCGGCTGCTCCGCCTCGCGCCGGCCGGGCAGCGGGCCGCCGCTCATCAGCGCCCGCAGCGCCCGTTCCTGCTCGCCGGCCAGCCGCCCCAGCTCGGCGAGGTCCGCGCCGTCGGCCGGAGCGGCGGCGCCGGGCGGGGCCCCGGCGCCCCGGCGCTGGACCAGCGCGAGCACCTGCAGCACGCCGTCGTGGATGTCGCGGGAGAGCCGCTCGCGCTCCCGGGTGGCCGCCTCGACCTGGAGCGCCCGGGTGAGCGTCGCCTCGCTGGCCCGGGCGAGTTCCATGACGTAGCCGATCGCGCAGCCGGCCAGCATCAGCAGGACGATGTTGTGGATGTTGTCGCCGGTCGGGCCGCCGTGGCCGAGGATGTTGGCCACCCCGATCACCGAACCGGCGGCCGCCGCCCAGCGCCAGCCGCCCCGCCCGGCGAAGCCGAGCACGGTGCCGGCCGCCCAGATGGTGGGCAGGGTCGGCGCGCCGTGGCTGATCCGGGACGGCTCGTCGATCATGCCGCTCATCACGATGCCGGTGACGGCGAGGACGAGGTCGGTGGCGAGCACGTACCAGGTGCAGCGGTGCGGGCCGGAGAAGGCCCGGGTGGAGGCGAGCGTCCAGAGGGTCAGCGCGCCGAGGTAGATCCAGCCGGCGACCGGGTGGACGAACTGCAGGTAGGAGTCGAAGTACCGGAGCAGCGCGTAGCAGAGCGCCAGCACCCGGAAGAAGGAGATGGCCCGCCAGAGCGGCAGCTCGACGGACATGCCGCCCGCCGCCACCGCCGCGCCGACCGTGCCGGGCGCGGGCCCGGATCTGCCGCCGTCCGTCATCCCTGCCGTCCTCCCCCCGGCGACCGGCCGGCCCCTGCTCAGGCCTGCCCGGTCCCCTTCTCCTGCTGCTCCTGCTCGGCCTTCGCGGCCTTCTCCGCCTCCGCCTTCTCCTCGGCCTTCTCGGCCTTGGCGGCGGCCTGCTCGGCCTTCTGGACGGCCTTGCGCTCGGCGTCGGCCTTCTTCTTGTCCTCGGAGATCTGGCGCTTGGCGGCCGTCGCGTAGATGTCCACGTACTCCTGGCCGGAGAGCCGCATGATCTCGTACATCACCTCGTCCGTCACCGAACGGAGGATGAAGCGGTCGTTCTCCATGCCGTGGTAACGGGAGAAGTCCAGCGGGCGGCCGATCCGGATGCCCGGGCGGATGCCGAAGTTCGGGATCACCTGGCCGGGCGGCTGCACCTTCTCGGTGTCGATCATCGCGACCGGGATGACCGGCGCGCCGGTCGCCAGCGCGACGCGGGCCAGGCCGCCGACCTTGCCCCGGTAGAGCTTGCCGTCGGGCGAGCGGGTGCCCTCCGGGTAGACGCCGAACAGCTCGCCGCGGTCCAGCACGGCGATCGCCGAGCGGATCGCCGCCTCGCCGGCGCCGCGCACGCCCGAGCGGTCCACCGGGAGCTGGCCGACGCCCTTGAAGAAGGCGGCGGTCAGCCGGCCCTTGATGCCCGGCGTGGTGAAGTACTCGGCCTTGGCGATGAACGTCACCCGCCGCTTGATCAGCGCGGGGAAGAAGAAGGAGTCCGAGAAGGAGAGGTGGTTGCTCGCGATGATCGCGGCACCCTCGGTGGGGATGTTCTCCTCACCCTCGATCCACGGCCGGAAGAAGATCCGCAGCAGCGGCGCGACGATCATCTTCATCAGTCGGTAGAACAACCCGGGCCTCCTGTATTGCGGACCGGTCGATCCTAATGCCCCGTGGTGTCCGCCCGTGCCCCGCCCCGCCCCGACGGGGTGTCCCGCCCCCGGGTGACGGGGCGTCGGGCCGGGATCCCGGCGGGGGTGTACGGAGCGGGCGGGCCCGTGGGACGATGCGGATTCCGCAGCCTCCCGCACCGGCGCGCCCCGCACGCCCCCGTACGAACCAGCGCCACCCTCCAGCGTCCTCGCCCGCGAAGGAGTCCGCCATGCCGCTGCTGCCCGGCGCCGAACCGTACCGCCACCGGGGCGGAGCGGTGGGCGTCCTGCTCTGCCACGGCTTCACCGGCTCGCCGCAGTCGCTGCGGCCGTGGGCGGAGGACCTCGCCGCCGCCGGCTGCACCGTCTCGCTGCCGCTGCTGCCGGGCCACGGGACCCGCTGGCAGGACATGCAGCCGACCCGGTGGGAGGACTGGTACGCCGAGGTCGAGCGGGAGCTGCTGGACCTCACGGCGCGCTGCGAGCGGGTGTTCGTCGTCGGGCTGTCGATGGGCGGCGGGCTGGCGCTGCGGCTGGCCGCGGTGCACGGGCCCGCGGTCGCCGGCCTGGTGCTGGTCAACCCGTCGGTGCGCTCGGACAACCCCGCGAGTGTCATTCTGCCGGTGCTGCGGCACCTGCTCCCGAGCCTGCCCGGGGTCGCCAACGACATCGCCCGGCCCGGCGCGGTCGAGCTGGGCTACGACCGGACGCCGCTGCACGCCGCCTGGTCGCTGGCCCGGCTGTGGAAGGAGGTCCAGCAGCGGCTGCCGCAGGTGACCCAGCCGGTGCTGCTCTTCCGCAGCCCGCAGGACCACGTGGTCTCCGCGGCCAACTCCGAGCTGGTGCTGGCCCGGATATCCTCGACCGATGTGACGGAGCGGCTGTGCCAGCGCAGCTACCACGTCGCGACGCTGGACCACGACGCGGCGGAAATATTCGCGACCGCCCAGGACTTCATCCGACGGCTGGCGCCCGCGCACGCGGCGGGCGTCACCCCGGCGAAATCCGACCACCACCAAGGCTGAAGGGCCGGAAGTGCACGAGAGCAGCACGGCGGGCGGCGAGGACGAGACGCCCCGCGAGGAGGGTGCGGCCACCGGCGGCGCACGGCCGGGCGCCGGGCGGACGGACGGCGAGCAGACGGGCCGCGGGCCGGCGGGCGAGAAGGTGGCGGACGCTGCCGCCGCCGACGACGCCCCGGCGGGCGGCGAGTCCGGCGCTTCCGGGGGTTCCGGGGCTTCCGGGGCGGCGGGCGCTCCCGCGGCGACGGGGGCGGCCGGCGAGGGGGGTACGGGCACCGCGGCCGGGCCGTCGCCCCGGGCCCGTCGCGCGCCCGAGCGCAGCCAGGCCGAGCAGGACGAGATCTTCGCGGCGCTGATCGCCCAGTTCGACGACCCGGTCGACCTCAACAACCCGAACTGGCCGGAGATCGAGAACCTCCGGGCGCGCGGCGAGCTCAAGGGCCTCAAGGAGCCCGACGGCCGCCCCGGCGAGCCCGGCGACCTCTCCGACCTGGCGCCCCAGCCGCGCCCCCGCTCCGGCCGGCCGGTCATGCCGGCCGCCGGCTCCGGCCCGCGCGACTTCGAGCTGGCCGAGGAGACCGACGACGGCCACTTCGAGCCGCCCGAGCCGCCGCCGCTGCCGCCGGCCGACACCACCGCCAAGTTCGCCTGGCTCGCGGTGCTCGGCGGTCCGGCGCTGCTGCTCTTCGACGCGGTCGTCTGGCGCGAGGTCTCCGGCTGGCCCGCCTGGGTCGGGGTGGCCGCCTTCCTCGGCGGCTTCGCCACGCTGGTGGTCCGGATGAAGGAGCGCGACGAGGACGAGCCCGAGGACCCGCACGGCGGCGCGGTCGTCTGACCCCGCCGCTACGGCCGCGGCTCCCCGGTGACGGGCAGCTGCAGGACGGCGAGCACCGGGAGGTGGTCGGTGGCGGCCCGCAGGTCGGCCCCGGTGACGCCGGGCAGTCCGTGCGGGACCCCGCAGGCGAGCACCTCGATGCCCGGCGTGGCGAAGACGGCGTCCAGCCGCTGGTAGGGGTTCTCCGGGACGGACGTCATCTCGCCGCCCCAGGGCGCCACCACGTGCCCGTCCTGGAGCCGGCCGGCCAGCGACCGCCAGCCCGGGCCGTCCGGGTGCTCGTTGAAGTCCCCTGCGATCACCCCGAGTTCGGCGTGCCGCAGCTGCCCGGCGAGCAGGTCGAACTGCCGCCGCCGCTCGTCCGCGTCCAGGCTGAGGTGACAGCTGGTGACGGTGAACGGCACCGCACCGGGAACCTCGACCAGCGCGGTCGCGAAGCCGCGCGCGTGCAGGCCGCGGGTCTTCGGCAGCAGCCGGTCGTGGACGGCCAGCACCCGCACGCCGGGGCGGCCGAGCACCAGCGGCCCGGCGGCGGTCCGGCCGCCGCCGGCGAGGACCACGGTGCCGGTCCGCCGGGCGAGCCCGCCGGCCTGCCCCTCGGGGCGCCAGTAGCGCGGTGACTCCTGGACGCAGACGAGGTCGGGCGCGCAGGCGCGGATCACCCGGGCCAGCGCGCGGCGGTCGTCGCGCAGCGAGCGGACGTTGTAGCTGAGCAGCCGCAGCCGGCCGGGCGCGGGCGGCGGCAGTTCGGCGGGTGCGGTGGTCATCGCGGTGTCCTCCCCCGGGCGCCCCGGACGTCCCCGGCGGCTTCGGTGTCCTCGGTGTCCTCGGTGCTCTCGGCGTTCTCGGCGTTCTCGGCGCTCTCGGTGACGACCGTACGGCAGGACGGCACGCGGCGCGGCCCGCCCCTCCGGGCGGAGGGACGGGCCGCGGTGGAGCCGGGGCGGGCGGGTCAGACCGGGCGGGTCAGACCGTGCGGGCCAGGTCGGCCGCGCCGGCGATGCCGGCGGCCGAGCCGGTCGAGGCGAGCACCACCTCGGCGCGCGGACGGTGTACCCCGCCGGTCAGGTAGTGCTCGAACGCCTTGGCGACCGGGTCGAGCAGCAGCCGGCCGGAGTCGGAGACGCCGCCGCCGAGCACGAAGACGCCCGGGTCGAAGAGCGCCGCGAGGTCGGCCATCCCCCGGCCCAGCCAGTCGGCCAGCTCGGCGTAGCACTCCAGGGCGAGCGGGTCGCCCTCCTCGGCGGCCTGGGTGATGTGGATGCCGCGGATCGTCTCGGCGACGCCGTCGTTGAGCTCCAGCATCCGCTTGCCGCGCAGCGGGTCGGCGGCGGAGCGCTCGCGGCCGTAGCGGCGCAGCGCCCGGCCGGAGCCGTACTGCTCCCAGCAGCCCTTGCCGCCGCAGCCGCAGGGCAGGCCGTCCGGGACCATGTTGAGGTGGCCGATCTCGCCGGCCACCCCGAACCGGCCGCGGTGCAGCCGGCCGTCCAGGACGAGGCCGCCGCCGATGCCGGTGCCGACGGTGATCAGCACCATGTCCTCGTGGCCGGTGCCCGCGCCGAACCGGTACTCGGCCCAGGCGGCGCAGTTGGCGTCGTTCTCGATGACCGCGGGCAGGCCGGTGAGCTCCTCGATCCGGCCGCGCAGGGGCTCGTCCTCCCAGGCGATGTTGGGGGCGAAGATCACCGTCGAGCGGTTGCGGTCGACGAAGCCGGGGGCGCCGACGCCGGCCGCGGTGACGTCGGGGTACTGCTCCTTGAGCTCGCGCACGGCCTGCGCGATCGCGTCGACCGCCCACTGCGGGTCGGCCGGGGTGGGCACCCTGGTCCGGGCGAGGATCTCGCCGGCCTCGTCGACCACACCTGCCGCGATCTTGGTCCCGCCGACGTCGACGCCGATGGTCAGAGCCATGTGTCCCTCAGCTATTCACTCGTTCCCGCTGGACGGAACGGTACCGCCCAACCATGCCCCCGTACACACCGCCGCCTACATTAACCGAAGACAATACGGCGCCAACCCGGCCGAGCCCCTTCAAAAGTCGTACATTTTCGGCCGTGGCGTCGCAGGGTGAAGCCGGAACACGCCCCCGGGGGCGTCAGGGGTTCACTGCTTGTCGGACGGGTCCTCAGGCGTGTCGTCCAGGTCCACCCGCTCGCTGCGGGCCGGGGCGCCCGCGGTCCAGCGGTGCTCGTGGCCGGCGACCGCGGCCCGGTAGGCGGCCAGCAGTTCGGAGCCGGCGGCGGCCAGACCGGTGCCGGCGGCGGCGAGGTGGCCGTAGACCTCGGGCTGCTTCTCGCGCAGCCGGTCGGCCAGCCCGGCCAGCGAGATCAGGGTCCCGGCGCTCGCCTCCTGGGCCTTCTCGCCGACGACGGAGGCGAACCGGCGCACCTCGTCCACCAGCGGGCCCAGCTCCGGGCCGAACGGGTGCGGGCTCCCGTCCTGTTCGGCGGTGGGCTCGGTCCGGTCCGTGGTGGTCATCTCGCGCACGCCTCCTCAGCAGCGGCGGCCGCACCCGCGGCCACCCGCCCCGACGCTACCGGACCGGGACGGGGGCCCGGCCCCCGAACGGGTGCGGGCTAACGGGGCCACAGGGCGGGGTCGGGGGTGAAGCGGACGGCGAGGACGCCGTCGTGCAGTCCCGCGCCGGCGACCGTGCAGCGGCGCAGCGCCGAGGGCAGGGTGAGCACCCGCCGGTGGGCGCCGAGGCCGACCACCAGTTCGTCGCCGCGCCGCACCAGGTCGAGGTCGGCGCGGTCGGCACCGGGCAGGTCCAGGTGCCAGACGAGCAGGCCGTCGGAGGCCAGCCGGTCCTCGACGGTCCAGGGCCCGGCCGGACGCGGCCCGGGGCCCGGGCCGGTGCCGTAGAGGCGGTCGGCGACGGCCTCCGGGGTGGCCTCGGCGGGCCCGGTGGTGAGCACCGGGAGGTCCGCGCAGCCGGCGGCCAGCGCGGCCAGTTCGTCCTGCCGGCGGCGGGCCAGGGCGGCCAGCCAGGGGTCGGGCGAGCCGGTCGCGGCGTCCGGCAGCACGCCGTGCACCACCACGGCGTCCGGGAGGTGGCCGTGCAGGGCCAGTCCGGCGCGGATCCGGCGCAGTTCGTCGAAGGGGTGGGCGTCGGCGGAGGTGACCAGGCGGACGCTGGTGCCGGGCGCGGTGATCGCGGCGCGCGCGGCGGCGAGTGTGCCGGCCGCCTTTCCGCGCGCCTCGTAAAGCCAGTCGGCGGGCATCGGCACCCCGGCGAGGCCGGCCAGCAGCGGGCGCAGCGCCCGGGCGGCCTGGCGCTGCTCGGGGACGAGCCGGGCCAGGTAGCGCTCCAACTGTTCGGGCAGCGCGAGGGTGGCGATGAGGTCGGCGGGCGGCGGGGCGAGCACCACCAGGACGTCCGCGTCGGCCGCGGGCAGCGCGCGCAGCAGGGCGAGCCGGGCGGTGCCGGGCAGGGAGGTGAGCTCCTCGGGGTCGAGCGGGTCGGCGCCGAGCAGGTCGAGCGCGGGCTTCAGCCGGCCGCCGATCTCGCCGAGGGCGTGCCGGAAGGCGGCCTGCTCGTCGGTCCGGGCGACGGTCAGGCCGGGGGCGTACGCGGTCGGCGCGGCCTCCAGCCGGACGCCGAGGGCGGCGTCCAGGGTGCGGTGGGGGTCGTCGGCGGCCAGCAGGACGGTGCGCAGGCCCCGGCGGGCGGCGTGCAGCGCGGTGGCGGCGGCCACCACGGGCGCCGCCCGGTCGCCGCTGACCAGGATGGTGCGAGTCGCCGTCATGCCGTGCCGCCCCCGTTCGTCCGTGCCGCCGCGCTCAGAGCGCCTTGCCGGCGGCGGTGTCCTCGACGCGCTTCTTCAGACCGGCCAGGGCCCGGTCGATGATGACCTTCTCGGCCTTGCGCTTGATCATGCCGAGCATCGGGATCTTGACGTCGACGGCGAGCTGGTAGGTGACCTCGGTGCGGTCGGCGCCCAGCGGGGCCAGGGTGTAGGAGCCGTCGAGCGAGCGGAGCATCTGGCTGCGCACCAGGGTCCAGGCGCACTCGCGGTCGCCGTCCCAGGTGTAGGCGAGCACGTGCTCGTCGCGGATGGCGCCGGCGTCGAGCACCAGCCGGACCTGGGCGGCGCGGCCGTCCGCCGCGCTCTCCAGGACCTCGATCTCCTTGACCTCACCGGTCCAGGCCGGGTAGGCGGCGAAGTCGGCGATCACGGCCATGACCGTCGCCGGGGTCGCGTCGATGGTGATGCTCGACCTGGTGTGCTCCGCCATGGAATGGCCCTCCGCGTCGTCCCTTGCTGCTGGTCCGGCCGAGCCTGCTCGGCCGGGTGCACCCGGAGCAGGCTACCGCGCCGCACGATCCGGCCCGTGCCGCGGTGCACCCCTGAAGGGCCCGGGCTCCGGCGACGGGCGGGGCGTGCGTGGCCCGCCCGGCGGCTACCGGCCGGTCACCTGCGGGCTGCCGTAGGGTGCCATTCGAACGACCCGGTCCCGACCTGGTCGGACGGGTCAAGGTGTGACACTTCGAACACCGGAGCCGACCCCCCTGGTCGAAGCTGCCTACCGGGCAGTAACGTCCTGCCGTCCCGCAGCGTCGCGAACGAGGAGCAGTCTTGCTCGACTTCAGCCTTCCGGCCCTCTACCAGGTACCGAGCGGCGGTAACCTCTCCGACCTCGTGGTCCAGAACGCCGAGCGGCACCCGGACGTCGCGGTGCTGAGCCGCAAGGTGGACGGCCGGTGGCAGGAGTTGACCGCCGCCCAGTTCCTGGTCGAGGTGCACGCCGCCGCGAAGGGCCTGATCGCCGCGGGCATCGAGCCGGGCGACCGGGTGGGCATCATGTCCCGCACCCGGTACGAGTGGACGCTGCTGGACTTCGCGATCTGGACGGCCGGCGCGATCACCGTGCCGGTGTACGAGACCTCCTCCGCCGAGCAGGTCGAGTGGATCCTCGGCGACTCCGGGGCGGTCGCCGTGTTCACCGAGGCCGCGACGCACAGCGCGGTGGTCGCCGAGGTCCGCGACCGCCTGCCGGAGCTGAGGCACAGCTGGCAGATCGAGGGCACCGCGCTCGCCGCGCTGGCCGAGTCGGGCCGCGGGGTCGAGGACGCGACCGTCACCGAGCGCCGCTCGACGGCGGGCCCGGACTCGATCGCCACCATCGTCTACACCTCGGGCACCACCGGGCGCCCGAAGGGCTGTCAGCTGACGCACGGCAACTTCCTGGCCGAGTGCGGCAACGTGGTGGAGCGGCTGGCGCCGCTGTTCCGCACCGGCGAGAGCTCCGTCCTGCTCTTCCTGCCGCTGGCCCACGTGCTCGCCCGGATCGCCGAGATCGCCCCGGCGATGGCCCCGATCAAGCTCGGCCACGTCTCCGACATCCGGGACGTCACGGCCGAGCTGGCCGCGTTCAGGCCGACCCTGATCCTGGGCGTGCCCCGGGTGTTCGAGAAGGTGTACAACACGGCGCGGGCCAAGGCGCAGGCCGACGGCAAGGGCAAGATCTTCGACAAGGCCGCCGACACCGCGATCGCCTACAGCCGGGCGCTGGACGCGGGCGGCGCCGGGCTGCTGCTCAGGCTCAAGCACGCCGTCTTCGACAAGCTGGTCTACAGCAAGCTGCGGGCCGCGCTCGGCGGCCGGGCCACCCACGCGATCTCCGGCGGCGCCCCGCTCGGCGAGCGGCTCGGCCACTTCTACCGGGGCATCGGCTTCACCGTGCTGGAGGGCTACGGTCTGACCGAGACCTGCGCGGCCACCGCCTTCAACCCGTGGGACAAGCCGAAGATCGGCACGGTCGGCCAGCCGGTCCCCGGCGCCTCGGTGCGGATCGCCGAGGACGGCGAGGTCTTCTTCAAGGGCCCGCACGTCTTCACCGGCTACTGGAACAACCCGCAGGCCACCGCCGAGACGCTCAAGGACGGCTGGATCGCCACCGGCGACCTCGGCTCGCTGGACGACGAGGGCTACCTCGCCATCACCGGCCGCAAGAAGGAGATCATCGTCACCGCGGGCGGCAAGAACGTCGCCCCGGCGGTGATCGAGGACCGGATCCGGGCGCACGCCCTGGTCGGCGAGGTCATGGTGGTCGGCGACCGCAAGCCCTTCGTGGCCTGCCTGATCACCGTCGACGAGGACTTCTTCCCCAAGTGGAAGGAGCTGAACGGCAAGCCCGCCGGTGCCACGGTGGCCGACCTGCGCGAGGACCCGGACCTGCTGGCCGCCCTGCAGACGGCGGTGGACGACGGCAACGCGGCCGTCTCGCACGCCGAGGCGGTGAAGAAGTTCCGGCTGCTCGACACCGTCTTCTCCGAGGAGAGCGGCCATCTGACGCCCTCGCTGAAGCTCAAGCGCAACGTCGTGCTGAAGGACTTCGCGGCCGACGTCGAGGCGATCTACCGGAGGTAGCCGCTCCCCCGAGCCGCCGGGGGGGGCCCCCCCCCGTAAGGTGGGGGGGGGCCGCCCCGGCCACCCCCCGGGGGGCCG